>PLSJ01000312.1 GCA_003165115.1 Syntrophaceae bacterium
AAAAAAGTTAGCGGGAACTAGTGGAGTATCGAGAATTCCCGGCATAAGCTCCTGTAAGGTGAGTGTAAGGTTCTTCCGGAGAGAGGCCGCGACGACCTCACCCGAGCGGTCGAGACCCTCGTCCTGGCTGCTCGCGCTCGCCGTGAGTGTTTTTTTGAGGCGGCCGTCCTTCCAGACCTCGACAGCCAGCGCGATATCCGTGTTTGTGGTGAGCACTATGACGTCGCTATCCTGATTGGAGGAAAGGCTCCGGACCCTCACCAGGACGCCCCTGTCGACCGAAGCGGGAAGGGCGGGTATATTCCTGACCGTGTAGCCCGCCGCGCCAAGCTGCTGTTCGACGGCGTTCATTATCCACAGGCGGGGGTCGTCCTCCGTCACGATTTGTATCGTTGTGGTCCCTCTTACGGTCCCCAGAAGGAGACGCCCACCGGGCAGCCCCGGCAGGGGCTTTTCGAATACGGGGGTCGCAAGGCCTACGTCTCCCGCGTTGCCTGCGCCGGGCGCAACCTGCCCGTACGTGAGGTCGACCTTCTTTTCGAGGGAAGCGCACGCGGGGATGAGCGCCACACAGAGAATGGCGACGAAAAGAGAGTATGGTCGGCCGGCGACTGTAGTCACATAACGTATGTAATCCGCTTTACCGGTGAAATCAACCTTCCGCCCTGCCCGAATTTCATTTGTCGGGCTTGGAGGGTAAAACATGCGCCGGGATTCGGGCACGTGACTCAAGACTCATGCCCGCGAGGCCGCCCCCTATGACGATTACCGTGTGTTTCCTGGATACACCTCCATGTGCGGGAGAGAAAAGAGGGCCTCACGCGGATGGTTTTGGGTGGGGGGTAACGGTGCTTTCGCCGAGGGACGGCACAGCGGCGCCATCGTCCGTTATCCTCTGGAGAAGCGGCACGATGAGCGTCGCCCCCACGATGACCATGATCTTCCCGTAAAAGATGGAGACGACCACGGCCAGCGGATCGAAGTGGCGCAGAGCGAGCACGAGCGTAACCGCCGCGTTGGTCGTGCCGATCTCGAAGCATGCCGCCTTCCGTTGGCTCACGTTGAACCCGAGGTGCTTCGGGATGAACCAGCCGATTGCATAACCCAGCACCACGAAGAGGGTCACCCCCACGGCGAGATAGGGAAGGATGTAGTACTGCCTTATCAGGGTGGCCGCGCCCTTAGACATGGTGCCCATCATGATGAATCCCAGGGCTATCACCGCCATCGGAGCGAGAGCCGGCTTGATGCGATTGATCGGGCGGTGGAATATCGACCCGAGCACGGACCCCAGCGTGACGGGCAAAACGACGATCTTCAGAAGGTCGATCACGACCGCCCCGACTTCCATGTGGGCCATGCTGCCGACGAGCAGCAGCGTGATAAAGGGGAGCACGAAGGGCGTGAGGAGCGTGTTGAGGCCGGTGACGGTGACCGACATGGCCAGGTCCCCTCCGGCTATCATCGTGAGCGCGTTCGACGTCGTGCCCGTGGGCCCCGCCCCGACGATGATCATGCCTATGGCGAGGTTCCTCGCGGTGGTGGCGTCGGGGATGAGCTTGATGAAGATGAGATAGGCGACGACGTAGGCGGCGAGCGGCAGACACACCCACCGTATGAGCACGGTGAGGCCGATCACCCTGGGGTTCTTCGCGATCCGCTTCCAGTCGGGGCCGTCGATGGCCAGACCCATGACAAAGAGCGAGATCATCAGGAAGTAGGCGTTCCCCTTGGCGATGAAGCTCTTCTCTATCGTGGGATAGAAGAGGTAGCCGAAGAGCACCGCCAGGGTGAGAAGAAGGGACGAATACCCCGCGATAAAGGCGCAGACCTTTATCCATGAGGCGGGCGCTCCCGCGGGGGCCTTTTTGCTTCTCATAAAGGCCTGGTAAGCGAAAAAAATGCCGCCGAGCCAGAATACGATGGTGAGGGCGCTGACGTGGGGCATTGCCACCAGTGACATGCCCACGAACCGCGAGACGAGGAATGCGACTAAAAACCCAAAGATAACGAAGATATTGGAGATGTATTTCATCCGTTTCCCCACGGATGAGCCGTGACCGCGAACGTCCGTAAGACCTTCCATAAGGCTCCCCCCCTGCCTTTTTGAAAACGTCCTCCCGCGGCCGTCCGCGTGGACGGCCGCGGGTAACGACATGTCCGGCCCACCTGGGGGGACCCGTTGTCGTGTGAGTTCCCACACTCACGGGTCCCCCGCGGATAAGCCTATGGCGTACCGCGCTGTCTACTTCTTCCTCAGGTCCATGATGCGCTTATACTTCGTGCGCGTCTCCGTTCCGACGAGGGCCTTCACGCCGCCCTTCGGCAGCGCCTCGACCTCGCTCCGCAGGCCCAGGGCCCCGTGGAGGTCTTTCGTAAGCTCTTCGCACCATTTCGCGCGGTCGCCGTCTTCTCCCAGGAATTCGACGAGCACCTTGACCAGCTCGCGGTGCCCTTCATTCCACACCTTGATCAGGTACTCGCCCCCGAACACGCCGAATTTCTTGATGGACGGCTCGAAATCGGTCGGGTATATGGCGACGCCCTTCACCTTTATCATGTCATCGACGCGGCCGTGGACCGCCGTCATGCGATTGAGCGTCCTGCCGCAGGCGCAACGCTCCTTCATGAGGGCCGTGATGTCTCCGATCCGGTACCGTATGAGCGGCGCCGCCTCCTTGAGCAGGGTGGTCACGACGAGTTCCCCTTCCTCGCCGTCGGGAACGGGTATTCCCGTCTTGTAATCGATCACCTCGAATATATAGGCATCTTCGTTCAGGTGGAGCCCCTTCTGCTCCGGGCACTCCCAGGTGGGCGCGCCCGTCTCGACGCTGCCCCAGTTGTTGTAGGCCTTGCAGCCCCACGTGTCCTCTATCTCGGCGCGCATCTTTTCCGTCAGCGGCTCCGCCGTGTGGAAGGAGACGCGGATATTGAAGTGCTTGCGCGGGTCGAGCCCCATCTCTCTTGCCACTTCGGCCAGATGGAGCATGTACGACCCCGTACAGCCGATGACCGTCGTGCCCCAGTCGTGGGCTATCTGCAACTGCCGCTCCGAAGGGGTCACGGCGCCGCTGCCCGTGGGCACGGCCAACGAGCCGAGCTTCATCACGCCCTCGGTCGAGGTGAACCCCACGATAAAGAGCGTGTAGGCAAAGGATATCTGGACGATGTCCGTCGGCCCCACGCCCTGTACGCGCAGACGCCTCGCCCAGAGGTCTCCTATGTTCTCCCAGTCGTTCCGCGTGTGGAAGATCGCCTTTGGCTTCCCCGTGCTGCCCGTGGAGGACTGCACCCTGATGGCGTGAAAATCACCCTGGTAATCGCCGAAGGGCGGGAACAGCCTGATGCTCTCCGCGATGTCCTGCTTCGTGGTAAAGGGCACCTTGCCGATGTCCCCCAGGCCCTTCACGTCGTCCGGTGAAAAGCCCTCTTTCTTCCATAGCCTCCGGTAAAAAGGTATCTTTTCCTCCGCCCTTTTCAAGAGGCCCTTCAGCCGCTCCTCCTGCACCGCCAGAAGCTCGTCGCGGCTTATCGTCTCCCACTTCGGATCTATCGGACTGCCTTGCATGGTGGGCCTCCTATTTGGTGTACTCTTCCCACTTCGAGCGAACGAGGTTCAGGGTTTCCAGGTCGGGCAGCACGCGGTCGGGAGTGGCGCGCCGCATCTCGTCCTCCATCTTCCTCGTCGCGTCGATGCCGATCTTCGAGCACCATGCAAACTCGGTAAAGCCCTGCGCGTGGCCCAGGTCCTTCGCCTCGTACCTCTTCCTGGCAGCCGGGCTGAGAGGATAGACGCCCTGTCCGGGGAAGACGATCACGTCGAGCTCGGGGTCGACACGGGTCGCCTCCGCAAAAAAGACCTCGTCGGCGTTGAAGATATCGATGTCCTCGTCCACCACGGTCACCCAGTTGACGCTCGAACAACCGTAGCCTGCCGAGAGAGTTGCGTATATCGCCTGTTTTGCCCACCCCGGATAGCGCTTCTGGATCTGGACGACCGCCTTGTAACCTCTTCCCTGGATCGGGAGCAGGCAGTCCCTGAAGCCTATGACGCTCTTGCGCAGCACATTGTAGAGATTGCTTTGTATGGGCAGGTAGCGGAAGACCTCTCCCTCTCCATACTGATGGCCCATGGAGCCCGTCACGTAAAGGGGGTCCTTCCTGTGGGTGACGCAGGTGACGTGGAACGTGGGAGTGACCATCGATTCTTCATAATAACCCATCCACTCGCCGTACGGCCCTTCCTGCAGGGGCTCGTCATGGTAGAGGCGTCCCTCGATCACGATCTCCGCCTCGGCGGGCACGTCGACGTCGATGCTCTCGCACCGCACGACCTTGTCGGGTTGGCCTGCCAGCGCCCCGGACAGGTCGTACTCGTCGTCCGTGACGGCGCCCATCTTCGTGGTGGATGCGCAATACTGGCTGGGCGACATGCCGATCACGACGGCCACTTCCAGGTAGCGCTCGCCCCTTGCGCGGGCGCGGGCAAGATGGATGCCGATGTCCTGCATGGAGAGTGCCATGATCCCGGTCGTGTTCTTGTTGACCACATGCACCCGGTACATGCCCATGTTCCTCCCCAGTTGCTGGTCCTTGCTGATCGTCCCGTTGAGCGTGATGTAGGGCCCGCCGTCAAAGGGCGCCCATTTGATGATAGGGAACTTCATCAGGTCTATCTCATCGCCCTTGAGTATCACTTCCTTGCAGGGTCCCGTGCCCACCATCACCGGTTTCAGCCACTTTTCCCTGTGCCTCAAAGTTTTCGCGTAGTAGTCCCTGATCATTCTCGGCGTCGCGTCTTCCGGGAGACCCAGGGCGAGGACCATCCGGGAGAATTCGCCGAAGAGGTTGGCGACCATGGGGATCCGCGACCCATCCACACTCTTGAACCAGACGGCAGGCCCCCGACGCTCGTTCAGCTCCCAGACGATGGCAGCCGCTTCCTGCCCGTTGACAGGCCGGTTCACCCTGAGGATCTGCCCTTTGCTGTCGAGAAGCTCAATAAAGTTTCTGATCGATGCCATAAAATAATGACCTCCTTGAAGAAATTGAGAGACACGTCTGTACGGTCTCTGGTACATTCCATGAGCAAATGGCGTGCCAGCCGTTTTTTGGGCGCCGGACTCAATGTTTTCGCAGAATGGCGCTTGTTTATGTCGCGTGCCCGTGTCTCTTCAGGTTGACATTATTGGCGGATGAAGCATAGAATCTCCTGACGGGGACTCGGATGTAAGGGGGATGTATACCATATGGACATGTCTACGATAGGCGACAACTGGGCGTATCTGATCGGGAGGGTGCAGCAGGGGCTGGGCAGCTACGACGCGGACCCACTCATCGCCGAGGTGCTCAAGATCCTCCTGAGGAATCGGTACGAAGGCATGATCGTCGTCGACAGAGGGGGCCGCGTGGCGTTCATGGACAAGCCGACGGAAAAACTTTTCGGTCTGCAGTCGGGCGGGGCGAAGGGAAAGCCCTTTTCCGATTTTTTCCCGGACCTTGGTATCCTGCAGGTGCTCGAAACGGGGATTCCCCAGATCGGTCAGATCCAGGAGATAGGGGGACAGAAGAAGATCGTGAGCCGATTTCCCATTATCAAAGACGGCACGGTGATAGGCGCCGTGGGGAAAGTGATCTTCCACGAGATACAGGCGATCAGCATGCTTTCGGGGAGAATCCAGAAGCTGGAGGAGACCCTTTCGAAGTATAAGCAGGACTATATGGCGGCGAACAGGGCCAGCTACAACTTCGAGAGCATACTGGGCACCAGCCCGTCCCTCATCAAGACGAAGGAAATGGCGCGGAGGATCGCCGCCATCGATTGCAGCGTGCTGCTCGTGGGTGAGAGCGGCACGGGCAAGGAGCTCTTCGCCCACAGCATACACAGCGCCAGCATACGCTCGAAGGGGCCCTTCGTGCGCGTGAACTGCCCGAGCATCCCCTTCGACCTGGCGGAGAGCGAGCTCTTCGGCTATGCGAAAGGGGCCTTTACCGGCGCCAGCCACGGCGGGCAGAAAGGGAAGTTCGAGCTCGCCTCGGGAGGGACCATATTCCTGGACGAGATCAGCTCCATGCCCTTGACCATTCAGGCAAAACTGCTGAGGGTGATCCAGGAAAAGGAGATCCAGCCCCTGGGGGCGTCGACGGCGAAGAAGGTCGACTTCAGGCTGCTCGCCGCGACAAACGTCGACCTCCCGTCCCTTGTCAAAAAAGGGGCGTTCAGGGAAGACCTCTATTACCGCCTGAACCACATCCAGTTGCGCATACCCCCATTGCGGGAGAGACGGGAGGATATCCCTTTTATCCTGAGCGCGCTCTTCCCTCGTGTAAACAGGCAGGTGAGCGGGAACGCGCAATCGGTGACCCCCGGGGTGCTCGCCCGCCTCATGTCGTACCACTGGCCGGGAAACGTGAGGGAGCTGATCAATGTGCTGGAACAAGCGGTATTGAACGGCTACCACAAGAAGGAGATCGACCCCGAGGACCTGCCCGAATTCCTGCAGGACAACGCTGCTCCGCGCCACGCCGGGCAGGTTGCGGACATACGCGATATGGTCTCGGATGCCGAGAGGAGGGCGATCGCGGACGTGCTGGCCGTGACGGGGGGAAACAAGAGGAAGGCGGCCCAGATGCTGGGCATCTCCAGGGCAGGCTTCTACAAGAAGATGAGCCGCCTGCGCATCAAATAGGGCGAGCGCTTCCTGCCTTGTGCCGCGGTCGGGCACCGGCCTTTTTTGGGGTCCTCCCCACTAGTTCCCGCTAACTTTTT
>PLSJ01000229.1 GCA_003165115.1 Syntrophaceae bacterium
TTTCTCAATCTCTCATCTGATGATCTGGCTTCCCTCTATCAGCATCTCTGGCACCCAGCCGTTACCGACGAGATCAGCCACTCACGGAAGAAAGAAATACAGCTCTCTGTCGATGTTCCTGCAGCCTTTCGGGATTTCTTCGAACTCTACACACTCCATCCTTTAGTCATGTCCGGTGGCGCCCGGTTTGTTCCCTACCTTGTAGAGGAAGACGTGCTGGTTGAGGATTTCGATGAACCGGATCCCGGCACGGAGGCTCCTGCTTCCGCGCTCCTCTTGGCCCTCGGCTTTAAAGATCGCCGAGGCCTAAGTCGGATGAGCATCGAAAAAGCCCTCTTAGACCGGGGGAACACGATAGTCCGGGACATTGGGCTGGATCCCCGCGTTTTCCGAATAATCTGCATTCCTCCCGATGTCTACGGGCGAGTTGGGTCTCAGAGGGGTTGGGGGCAGAAACCGTTATGGACCCATTTCGACGGGTATATGGTGACGAAGAACGGAAAACTCGAAGCTCTTGCAGGTGGGGACGTGCGTTTCG
The DNA here is from genome assembly GCA_003165115.1 of Syntrophaceae bacterium. Taxonomy (GTDB): domain Bacteria; phylum Desulfobacterota; class Syntrophorhabdia; order Syntrophorhabdales; family WCHB1-27; genus BOG-1155. The sequence continues at coordinate 539 of PLSJ01000229.1, forward strand.
GGGGGCTCTTCGACTTGGTGGGAATCAGCCGGGAATACGATTCCGACCAGACAATTGCCCGCTTTGCCGTGGTGCAACGCCGCCGGCTGGAAGCAGTTGAATAAGCGCGGCGCGAATGAAGCAACAGGGGAAGTTACGTGCAACGGCCTTGATTAGGTCGAAAGAATAAAGAAAAAGGGTTTCGTTGTGAAAAGCCCAGAAATTCTAATCAAAGACCAAGGGGTGAGAGGATGAAACCAGGTTTTCCTCACGCATACCCACGAGAACTTGTCTCTTTTATCTTCGATCAATGGGAAGATCCGCTGCAGACAGAACGACTCCGTGCAGCCGGGATCGATCATTCGGTAGAACTTCCCGACCGTTCGGTGCTTGAGCATGTAATCTCGACCTGTTACCAGGCAAGTCTGATGAGGGATGAAGAACGGCCGGTCACCTTCCGCCTCATAATCCGAGACCATCATCTCTTTTCTCCTGATGACGGCCCTCCCACGGGACTGCACCGGCTGCAATTCGCCAAGATGCGCCCATTCAACGAATACGAACTGACCCGTCTTGCCCCGGCGGCTGATTATTACAGGGCGCTGATCGGGATCGATCTTAGCCCTGAGAAGGGTGTGCAGATATGGGGGGTCGTCTATTCCGGAACCCGATGGCTGCAGCCTGTAACAGGCGGCACTAATACCATTCCTCAACTTCCATCGGCTCTGGTGATCCACACGACAGGACCCGGCCGCATTGCCGTCAGCATTGGGCCAGAGATGATCGCCTCATTGAACGGCGGTCAAATCGGATCTCAGCCTCTGGACATTTTTTCGGCGTCGTGGTTTGCGGAGAGTTTTGCCTCACTGCACAGTGAGATCGTGACCTTGCACGAAGCTGCCCGGGCAGGATCAAGAAAACCCTGGGCAAAACTCGACCCGGAATTCGGCGGAATTCTCGGCCCGCAGGTTGCGCGGCGCATAGTCAGCCTGATTCGCAACTTTCACCACGGCGGAATGTTGGTATGCCTTCCGACTGAGATGAGTCGAGACATCGCCGCTGTGAATAACGTCATCTCCCTCAAGTATCAGTTTCTTGAAGAAGAGCCGCGCCAGCGTTTTCTTACCCTCATCCTGAAGATTATGGATACATTTGCGGAACTCCAGGGGGAGCCGGAAATCTCCGAAAAAGTGGTCGGTTGGCAGGAATACGTCAATAGTAAAAGCGAGGCGATGGTGCTCCTTGATGAGGCTTTTTTCGATCTTGCCCATTTTATTGCAGCCCTTTCCGCCGTCGATGGGGCCGTAATCATGAGCAAGCATCTGGACATCCTCGGCTTCGGAGGGGTGATTTCGGGAGATCTCGATGACGCGCAGACCATTACGCACGCTCTTGATATTGATGGGCTGCTCACACGCCAGGAACTCGTCGAAGGGGTTGGCACCCGGCACCGTGCCGCCTATCGTCTCTGTCAAAAAGTACACGATGCTTTTGCTGTAGTTATCTCTCAGGATGGAAACGTACGGTTGGTTAAGTGGCATAACGGCTCTGTTACGTACTGGGACGTAGCATCGACAGGTGTTCCGGGACTTTAGTACAATAGAAACCCTCCGGCTTTGCCGAAGGGCATCGGAAGATGGTAGGCCGGGAGAAAGGGATCAGCTATGAAAATTACTGGAGCGATGCTCATTTGCCTCCTTCTACTCATTCCGGCTTTTGCCGGGGCAGACGACGCCGTTTACGGTTATCCGATAGACAACTCCTATGCCGCGACGATTCTGGGTACTCCGAAAGGCTACAGACCGGATCTTCACGGGGATGTTCCAGTTAAGACAATGGTACTGGAAACGGACCAGGATACGCCGGAGATATTCTATTACGACCGGGGACTGCGCTACACGGTGGCATTCCAGAACCGGAAGGCCCCGCTGGTTTTCCTCATCGCGGGGACCGGTGGCAGCAGCAGGTCGTCGAGGATGCTTGCCCTCATGAACAACTTGTACTGCGCAGGTTTTCATGTAGTTGCGCTCCCTTCTCCCACGTTCCCCAACTTCATCATCGACGCTTCTACCACTCATGTCCCGGGGAATCTGCCCGACGACGCCGCTGATCTCTATCGGGTCATGGAGAAGATCTGGAGCCAAGTCAAGGGACACATCGAGGTCTCCGATTTCTTCCTCGCCGGATACAGCCTCGGCGGGACCGAGGCTGCCTTCGTCGCCAAACTGGACGAAGAGCGTAAGGTCTTCGATTTCCGCAGGGTATTGATGCTCAACCCCGCAGTGAACCTCTACAACTCCGTGTCGAGGGTAGAGGGGTTGCTGGACCGCATCCCCGGAGGCACCAGAAGGATCGGAGCGTTCTATAACCACGTCATGGCGAAAAGTACCGAATTCTATCGCAAGGGTGACTTCGTGGCCATCGACGACGATTTCCTTTTCGCGGCTTACCAGGCCCAGCTCCTGAACCGGGACGAAGCAGGGGGGATGATCGCGGTCGCCTTCCGAATCGGTTCTGCCGGCATGATTTTCGCCTCCGATGTCATGACTCATGGCGGCTACGTCGTGCCGAAGAACAGGGATTTGAAAAACAGTGATTCCCTCGACGACTACTTCTGGACCTCTCTTCATCTCTCCTTCCTGGACTACTTCAACGAGTATTTTTATCCCTATTTCCAGAGCAGGCACCACGGCCTCACCAAGGAGGAACTCCTCGATACGTTGAGTCTCAAAAGCATCGAAAGTTACCTCGCATCCTCCGCCAAGATCGGCGTGATCACCAACGAGGATGACTTCATCCTGGCTCCGAGGGAACTCGACTATCTACGCCGGGTTTTCGGCCCCCGTCTCAAGGTCTATCCCCGCGGCGGACACCTCGGCAATCTCGAATACCGGGACAATATGGCCTTTCTGATCGATCGGCTGCGCTCGTCAACGTGGTAGGCAGGAGGTTACGTATGTGTAGCAACGCGATCAAGTTTATCTTCAAGACGGTTCTGGTCCTGCTTCTCTCCGGCTGTGCCGCAGGGAGAGCATACCTCCCCGACGACATTCCGCCACTGCACACGGTCAGCGAATTCAGCGACGACGAGAACGTTTCACGCACGGGCGATCCATGGGAAGGCTTCAATAGAAGCATGTACAAGTTCAACTATGAGGCAGATCGTTTCGTATTACTTCCGGTCGTTGCCGGGTACGAAAAGATGGTTCCCCGCTTTGCCCGGACCGGGGTCAGCAACTTTTTCACCAACATCCGCGAGGTTCAGACCTTTTACAACTGCATCCTGCAAGCAAAAGGAAAGAAGTCCCTGAAGACCCTCGGGCGGTTTCTGACCAACTCGACCATTGGGATAGGCGGCCTCTTCGATCCGGCGACTGCCTTTGGTTGGAGGCGGGAGAACGAGAACTTCGACCATACCTTGGAAATCTGGGGGGTCGGTACCGGGTCCTACCTGGTTCTGCCCATCCTCGGCCCGAACACGGTCCGGAGCGCAAGCGGATTTGCAGTCGATGGCGGGGTGCGTTGGGCGATCATGAACAGTATCGATCCTTTCGGCGGGACCGGGGCCAGCACCGAGATCGAGACGGGGATCACCGCTCTGGAAACAGTGGATTTGCGCTATAGGGAAAGCTTCCGCTATTACGATAGCGACTATCCGTTCGAATACTCCATGGTCCGATACCTCTTCAGCCAGGAGCGTGAGTTGAAAATCCTCCGGTGACTCTGGTGCCGGGGCAGATTAAAAGAGGTGCAATGTCAGTGAACAGTCTCAGCAAGATATTACCCATGATGGAATGGCTCCCTTCCTACCGAAAGGAATGGCTTCGCCATGACCTGGTCGCCGGCCTTACGATGGCGGCGGTGATCATCCCGCAGGCAATGGCCTATGCCGCCATCGCAGGCCTACCACTGGTGGTGGGGCTTTATACCTCGCTGGTGATGCTGGTGGTGTATGCCGCTCTGGGGACCTCCCGTATCCTGAGCGTAACGACCAGTTCCACCATTGCCATCCTGGCTTCCGGCGCTCTCGCTACTGTTGTCCCCGGCGGCGACGCCGCCACGCTGCTGTCGGCATCTGCCACACTATCGCTCCTGGTGGGGGCTTTCCTGGTGCTTGGGGGACTCCTTAGGCTCGGCGTGGTAGCCAACCTGATCTCCCTCCCGGTACTTATAGGCTTCAAGGCCGGAATCGGCCTGGTCATCGTGTTGGGCCAGGTCCCCAAACTCCTGGGCGTGCATATCACCAAGGCCGGTTTCTTCCAGGATATCGTCTCGATACTTGCACACCTGCCGCAAACGTCCCTTCCCACCTTTATGTTCGCCATGGCAATGCTGGCCCTCATGCTCGGCCTCAAACACTTCGCGCCGCGACTGCCGGCCATCTTGATAACCGTGGCGGTCGGCATTGCCCTGTCGGGCTTTGTCGGGCTCGACAGGTTCGGCATCTCACTGGTGGGGGCGGTCCAGGCCGGATTGCCGACCTTTGCCCTCCCCGATATTTCCCTGATGAGGCAACTCTGGCCGGCGGCCCTCGGCATCGCCCTGATGAGTTTCATCGAAACGGCTGCCGCGGGTCGTGCCTTCGTTCGGAAGGGGGATCTTCCCCCCGAGGGCAATCACGAACTGGTGGCGACCGGCCTGGCGAACCTCGCCGGGAGCTTCTTTCACAGTATGCCCGGCGGAGGGGGAACGTCGCAGACGGCGGTGAATCAGGGAGCGGGTGCGCGCAGCCAGATTTCGGGACTGGTCACCGCCGCTGTCATCATGGCTACGCTTCTCTTTCTGGCTCCCCTCTTCGGGTTGATGCCCAATGCCACCCTGGCCGTCGTCGTCATCATTGCCAGTATCGGCCTGGTCAGCCCGGCCGAGTTTCGCGCCGTTCTCACCATCAGGACCATGGAGTTTCACTGGGCCCTCATCACCGCTTTCGGGGTGCTGGTGCTGGGTACCCTGAAAGGGCTCATGGTGGCGGTGCTGGTGTCGATGGTATCGCTCATTGTTCGCGCCAATCGCCACCCTATCCATGTGTTGGGGCGCAAGCCGGGGACCAACGTGTTCCGTCCCCTGTCTCCAGAGCACCCGGAGGACGAAACCTATCCCGGAGTTTTGCTGCTTCGCCCTGAAGGAGCGATATACTTTGCCAATGCCCCCCGTCTGGGTCATGAGATGCGGGCACTCATCGCCGAGTTCACTCCCCGGGTCCTGGTCCTCGACCTGAGCGCCGTACCCGACATGGAATACACCGCCCTCATGATGCTGACCGACGGGGAAGAACAGGTCCGCGAAGCCGGGACCTTGATCGCGCTGGTGGCGATGAATCCCTATGTTCTGGAGTTAATCCGGCGATCGCCGCTCTGGGAACGTTTGGGGCATGAACGGATGTTATTTACTCTCGATCAGGCGGTGGAGCGGTTTCAGTGACAATCAACGGAAGATTCGGCGTAGAAGAGCTGTCAGGATCGGAAAAGAATGGCCACCGCACACGTGAGCTCTTTTTCCTTTGTGCGTCTGTCACAGCGTGGGGGAGATGCCCGATGAGAATCTCGAAGAAAGGATTGATATCGATGAAAGGCGAAAAAGAAGTGGAACAGGGGAAGGAAAATGGCGCAAAGGCCGGCGAAAAGCTGATGAACAAGGAGTATGAGAAGGAACTGGCCAAGCTCCATGTCGAGTTGGTCAAGCTCCAGGAATGGGTCAAGTACAAGGGGCTCAAGATCTGCATCATTTTCGAGGGGCGCGACGGCGCCGGCAAGGGTGGAGTGATCAAGGCGATCACCGAGCGGGTGAGTCCGCGGGTATTTCGCGTCGTTGCGCTCCCCGCGCCTACGGAGCGGGAACAGTCCCAGATGTACCCCCAGCGCTATATGCCCCATCTCCCCGCAGCCGGCGAGGTGGTCATTTTCGACCGCAGCTGGTACAACCGCGCCGGGGTGGAGCGGGTGATGGGGTTCTGCACCGAGGAGGAGGCAAAACGTTTTCTGCAAGCTACGCCCCCTTTCGAGCAATTGGCGGTGGAATCCGGCATCACTCTGCTCAAGTACTGGCTGGAGGTAAGCCCGGAAGAGCAGACCCGCCGGCTCGAAGGCCGCATCGATGACGACCGCAAGATATGGAAACTCTCCCCCATGGATATCCAGTCCTACAGCAGATGGCACGACTACACCAANNGACACACCATGGGCGCCGTGGTACGTGGCGAAATCCGATGACAAGAAGAAAGTGCGGCTGAATATCATTACCCACCTGCTCGGCAGGATACCGTACAAGGAAGCGCCCCGCAAGAAGGTGGTGCTCCCGAAGCGGCAGAAGGAAGGGGCGTACAAGACACCCGATTACCCGTTCAAGTATATCCCCGATGTCTATTGATCCGCGAGCGGGCCGAAAATAGTGGGTTACCGTGGAGAAGGAAAATACCAACAGATTTGAGGCTGCTAATTTAACAGTGCAATAGGCTCGTACTTCCTGGAAACCATAGGAATCCAAGTATTCATGGAGGGAATCGAGTTCAAGAAATCTTAGAAAGAAGGATAGCCCCTTACATGACCGACCCGGCGGAGGCCAAGTTTGAGGCGGAGAAGGATTGGTATGCCGTACCCGCGGCCCCACCGGGTAAAAAGGTGAATTCATGAACAGTCCGATGACCCTCATAGCCTGTCACGAGTGTGATCTGCTCCAGCGTGAGATCTTGCTCCAGCCCGGCAGGGTGGCTCGCTGTGTACGATGCGGGGCGAAGCTGTACCGCGTCGAATACAGGAGCATCGACCATACGCTGGCCCTGACACTGGCAGCCGCAGTGGTGTTCATCCTCGCCAATATGTTTCCCATCATCGGCCTCCAGATCCAGACAACGCGCAACGACACCTCGCTCGTCTGGGCTGTTCATACCTTGTGGAATCAGGGCATGTGGCCGGTTGCCGGACTCGTGTTCTTCACGACGTTTCTGGCTCCTGCCGCAGTTCTCGCGATCATGATCCATATCCTCCTGGCGCTGAAGCGCGGACGCATTCCCGCCGGCTTTACTGTTGTCATGCGTGTTCTGCAGATTTTCAACCCATGGGGGATGGTGGAAGTGTTCATTATCGGAGTGATCGTGGCGCTGGTAAAGCTCACCCACTACGGGACCCTGATCCCCGGCATCGCCCTCTGGTCACTGGGTGTTCTCACCCTGCTGATGACTGCAACGGCGTCATCATTCAATTTCCATGACATCTGGAGCCGTGTGCACTCCGCGTCCCGACAGGGAGGCACCCAATGAACGATACTCCGGTAACCGCTGCCGCCCGCGGTCTGCTCTCCTGCCATGTTTGCGGCCTTCTCTCCCGGGGAGGTCATAGCGGCCGAACGCTCCACTGTCCACGCTGCTCAGCGCCGCTTCATTTTCGCAAGCCGAACAGCGTGGCCCGTTCCTGGGCCTTTCTCATCGCCGCCTACATCCTGTATATCCCCGCCAACGTCCTGCCGATCATGAAGACCAGTTCCCTGTTCGGTGCCCAGTCGGACACCATCATGAGCGGGATTATTTACCTGTGGCACTCGGGATCGTGGGACCTGGCCCTGGTTGTGTTCACCGCCAGCATCATGGTGCCGCTGCTCAAGCTGATTGCCCTGACCCTGCTGCTGAGTTCCGTTCAGCGCCGTTCCATCTGGCAGCCGATGCAGAGGGCCAAACTCTACCGGGTCGTCGAACTGGTCGGCCGCTGGTCGATGCTGGATATCTACGTGGTTGCCATCCTGGCTGCACTGGTGCAGATAGGAGCCCTGGCGACCATCAATGCCGGACCTGGGGCGCTGGCCTTCGGCGCTGTGGTGGTGTTGACCATGTTCTCCGCCATGGAGTTCGATCCGCGCCTGATTTGGGACCCCCTGCAGAAAGAGAGAATCGATCATGAGTGAAATGCCGCAAGAACCGGAGCTGTACGACATCCCCGAGGCTGTGCCCGAGCCCAGGAAGCGATTCTCCCTGCAATTGGTCTGGCTGATACCGATCGTTGCCGCCATCATCGGTGGCACCCTGGTGGTCAAGACCTACCTGCAGAAAGGGCCGACCATCACGATCTCTTTCAAGACCGGCGACGGGCTGGAGGCTGGAAAGACCAAGATCAAGTACAAGGATGTCGAGATCGGCCTGGTCAAAGATGTCACCATCGCCAAGGATATCACGCATGTGATTGCG
>PLSJ01000011.1 GCA_003165115.1 Syntrophaceae bacterium
TTCCCGAATACGTCCGCCAGACCTCCGATATATACCTTAGTCGGTACCCGCTTCCCGTAACCGGGTTTACAAAGAGGAAGTCTTTGGGGAATCTGCCCGCTATCTTCCTCCTGGCTATTTCAAGAGCCTTGTCATTGAGGGGCACCGGCAGCGTGCTCTTGTTCTTCGTCGTCTCCATGTACGTGGTCCCCNNGCGCACAGTTCACCCGGCCTCATCCCGGTTTTCATCATGAATTCTATCGGGTCTCGATGTTCGCCAGGTATGTTCTTCAAAGCGGCCTCTTGCTCTTCCCGCCGCATTGCCCTTCTCGACGTGGCGTCGTTTCCTTTTATCTCGGGGAAAACGGGCATGTGGAGAATGTGGCCGCATTCAAGGAGCCAGGAAAAGAACGCATGAAGGGCGTTCAACACGTTTCTTCTCGAATGGATTTTCTTAAGCTGTCCCAAACATTTCCTTTTGAATATGCTCAATACCTCTCTGTCGATCTCGCGCACATCGTACCCATCGAAGAATTTGTAATGATTCCGGCGATAACTCACCATGACCCGGAAATACTCCGGGCTTAGCTCCCCCGTTCGGACCTCGTTTTCCTTCTCCGCATGGTAATCTTCGATAAGGTTCTCGAACTTTCGTTCTTTGATTTTTGCGTCCGTCCAGTCCGCAGGGTCGAANNGAAGTTGATCTTCCCGTCTTCCATCGCCCCGTTGATCTTCGTAAGGCTTTTTGCGGCCTCCCTGAAATCGTAAACCTCACCCCTGCTATCCCTTCTTGAGGGGTAATGGCGTCCCTTCCAGTAGAAGACGATATAGCAATTGGTATTTCCGCACTCACAAACCGCCGCAGTCATCTTCTTTCGACACCTGTTGCAAAGTATCGCCCCTCGTTTCATCACATACCCCCAAAGACCTGGTTGGTCTTCAGGCATTATATTGTGAGGATCACCGGGAGTCAACGTGCGACCATCTCCTTATTACGCCTTTTTCGGCTCCTTGCCCATGTAACCGGCGGCGTCCTTTACCCACTGTGCCAGCGCCGCAGCCCTATCCAATGTGGGGAAGGTGTTTCTTATCCTCTCCCTGAACTCTTCCCCGCCCATCTTCGCCACGATTTCGTCAACCTCTTCCTTGCTCAGTACACGGCCTTTCTTGAAGGTCTCGACATATCCCTTGAGCATGAAGTTCACGAATTCCGAAATCGACACTTTTCTTGGAAGCTCTTCCAGATCGTCATAGACATCGCTGTCGATCGATAGGGTAATTTTCTTTCTCATTTGTTCTCCTTTCTTCTCTATTTATACGTATAGTACTTTTAGTAGTAGTGTCATCTTATAAGGATGCACCGACGCAATATCACTGTCAAGACGATTTTTGCGGCAAAGAAGTAGGGAGAAATAGAGAGAACGTTGGAACACGAGGACATCTGTGTTGCGGGTCTTGGTGACTATCGGGATAAGATTCCGGGGTCGCCGGTCTCTTGGTAGAATCCTACGCTAACCGCTGACTCTGCCCTTCCTCGTTACGCAAATCAAGCATAGAGCGTCAAATATGAAAGTGTGGATTACGGGAGGAAATGTAGTACGCCTGAGCTGTGCGGTGGCTGAACGCCATATGCAATGCGTTGAGGTAACAAAACGCTTCAAAATGTTTCTATCGCCTCTTTGGCGTACAGACAATCTTACAGAGCGCGTCGGCGTTCGTCTCCGGACTAATGTAGCCCCAATTCCCAGGAGCGGACCCGGACTCCGATCCGCCGCCTTTCTTGTAGAGAATAGTCGAAAGCGTCCGAATCATCTTTTTTCCACAGTCTATTTCGTACAGAATCCTCAATCTTGGTTGCCTGTCAGGATCATTCGCGATTGATTCAAAAGTTATCACGTTAATAACATCATCGTACTTGGGGCAGTTTTCGCGAACAAGACAATATGGCGGTACATACCCCTTTACGATCCTATCTGCCGCTTCCTCTACGACTTTCTTCGTGTTCTCGGTATCCGTCCGGTTAAACTCAACCTCGTCCGTGAACACTTTCGTCCAGGTCTTTACATGCCCATCAGGGGACTGTTCAACGCCCTCGGCGTCATAAAACGTTACGCCTACCTTTCCCCCATCAAGGGGAGCGCCCCCGAAATATTTCCAATCGGCAGCGTGCACATTCAAGGATAGCAAACACATTAGGCTCAACGTGGCTATTCCCAAGGCGATGTTGTTTATTGACTTATCCATGATTTCTCCAAAGAGTTTTCCTGCCAGCGTAAACGTCCCTTTCCGACCAAGAGCACAAGAAGGATAACCAGGACTACTCGCATTTCCAATACCCCTTACCCCACACGCGAGTCATTGCGCTTTACGATTGCCCCCTGGCGTCTTTCTGCTATCTTCCGGCCCAAACTCAGAGGCGAGACGTTGTGCCTCGGCCATCTGCGCCGCAGTCATGGTTTTCGCTAGAACGTCTCTGTTTTGAGCCGCCCGCGTATCACCAGTTTTTGCCGCTAACGTAAACCACTTGTAGGCTTTCACCAAATCTCGCGGAGTGCCCTTGCCATCCCTATACATAATCCCCAAGTCCCCTTGAGCAATTCCATGTCCCTGCTCTGCGGATTTCGACAACCACTTAAAGGCTTCTGCGTAATCCTGGTGGACACCTATCCCGTCCGCGTACATTCCGCCAAGGTACCATTGGGCATTGAGATGCCCTTGTTCGGCGGCCTTTGTGAACCATACTGCGGCATCTGCGAAATTTTGCGGAACTCCGTCGCCGATATAGTACATTTGCCCGAGGAAGTATTGAGCATTGTCCTCCCCCTGCCTTGCTGCCGCCGTGAACCACTTGATAGCCGCTTTTTTATCTGTCTTAACAATGTGACCGTTGCAATACCACCAGCCAAGATTGCTCTGAGCCTCCCTATGTCCCTGTCTTGCGGCTTTTGTCATCCACCTTAAGGCTTGCTGGTAATCCTGGGCGATCCCCCAGCCCCAATAGTACATGTCAGCAAGCGTGTACTCCGCCTCAGGATCTCCTTTTTCAGCCAAAGGCTTTACCAGTTTGAGGGCTGTCTTGTAGTCTTTTCTTTCGTAAACTGTCTTATAATCTTCAGCCCACAGCGACAATCCGAACAGACACAAAACCGAGAGCATGATTAGGACCGTCAATTTCCTCATGGATTTCCCCCCACCCGAAAGCTCGGCCAGGAGCCCCGCACGTGTCCGTGAAGTGGCCACCCATGATCGACCTGCGGGCTTCGCATACAATGGTGTTCATTTCGGCATTATACCCTTCAACATAAATGATCGCAATCTAAAAGCATTGATATCTGTGATAGGTCCGTATCCATCACGCCTTCATCAGAAACCGCCTTACCGCCTCATCCCGGATCGCAACAAACCCCGCGAACCTTTCATTCCTCAAGGACTTCTCGTATCTCCGTTTCGGACGGACCATTACCACGGAACCGTCTTTCAGCCTCTTCTTGCGCTTTTGGGTGCTGTGCAAATACCGCCGAAGGAATCTCTTCAACCGCACCGTCTCCCCGTCCGTGATCTTCTGCTCTTCCCCTTTCGCCTGCTCCACCGGTCCTATCATCCCCCAAAACCGCCCTATGCCTTCTCCCTCGATGGTTGACTTCTTGGAGACGTATTTTGCGAAGTAGGTAATGTACCCGTCATGCTCCCTGAGAAAGCCAAAGCTCTTCCGGTGCATGATGACCGCCAGCGCCTTCCTTACTTCTTCTGTCTTGGAGTAGGCGACCCATTTCAAGGCCACCTGAGTAAACATCTCCCTGTATTGCTCATCCGCCCAGCCGGGACCATAGGCCATGAAGTGATAATGCGGGCAGGCTTGCCCCGTGTTTCTACCGGATTTCCTTTCCTTCCATTCCCTCTTGTAGACGATCTGGAGATCGGGGTACTTTGCTTTTATAAGGTCTTGCGTCCTATGTAACACGGTATAGCCGTATCTCGCCTTTTCTTCTAAGGTCTTTCCTTCCATCATGTCATCGGCGAATCCGAATTCGAACCTGAAGCGCCATGTGTGAGGAAACCTGCACAACATCTTTATCAGCCTGTTTCTCGCCTTGGTTGAGAATTGCTTTATCTTGTCCCTCTTTACCCAGGCTGACGGCTTCCCAGGAGCGTTACAGGCGCTTATGAGGTTTGTGGCGTGGTAGAAACCGTCCTCATTCTCGACGTATGTTATACCCGAACGGACACGCTTCTTTTGCCTCGGCTCTATTGTAACCATGCCGGGATAGAGCTTTACCAGATCGTTTGAATTATTACGGCCAGTTAGCTTCTTATTCTCTGCTAATATGGCCCTTAAACAAGCAGGGCCATAAGGACCGCCCCGGAATCGAGGCTTTTCCGACTTCGTACCCAGGCGGGCCGGCGTCGGCGCTGGCCTTGGAGTGGCCCCGCCGTGCCGTCCGCTCCTCGGGGCGGGGTGTTGTGATGGGTGTTCATGGGCATCGGCCCGGCCCCCGTGCTCATCCTTCCGCGCGGGAGGCCGGAGCTTCGCCTCTCGCCGCAACGCCGCAGGTTGGCTATTTGTTTCGCAGGTACCGCTTGATTTCCGTGGAGGATGGGTTAGACTGTCTATAGCAGCCTCCTCTTCCATCGGAATGGAGACTGCCATTCAAAAATAGGCCACCGGTCACCCGCCAAGATGCTCCGGTGGCTTTCTTTTTCGTCGTTATCTTGTCTTTGTGCTAAGGCATTCCGGTCGATCTCGTTTCCCTCTCGTTTCCGAAACGAAAGAGAACCTTACTGCCCCAATGATCGACGGAGTTTCGAATCCTACGCGGCCCACCAATGATTTTATGTAGCTACAGGTCGTTTTCCCCTTTTCCGGTTTCTTTTATCTCCCTATAAGCGGCGCGGAATCACCAGAGCTCTGAACCTTCCCTCCCGCGGTCCCCTATGGTGAAAACGCCGCCCGCCTCTCATTTAGGGTCTATAACTATTACATTACCTTGGGACGATGGGTTCTCACTGCTTTCATATGTGTTGACTTGCCCTTGAGGAGATGGTAAATGTGTGCGAGCCGATGCTGCCGGGGTATCGGGTGTCCGCATGTCCGGCCTTTTTTGGCCGACGAACACGGCCCTTTCCCGCGGCAGACGGCGGTCCTGCCGGAAGGCCCCTTTTCATGGCTCGGAAGGGTCTTTTTGCAAGTCTGCTTGAGACGATATTGAGGAGGTGTTCGTATGGGGAGTCTATTCGGGACCGACGGTATCCGGGGGGAGGCGAACCGCTATCCCATGAGGTCGGAGATCGCATTCAAGGTCGGACAGGCAGTCGCCCACCTCTTGAAGAAGGAGCACCATCGGACA
>PLSJ01000138.1 GCA_003165115.1 Syntrophaceae bacterium
TTGCCCGCCCCGTTGGGGCCAATCACCGCCAGTATCTCCCGCTCCCCGAGGTTAAGGGCGAGGTCGCGCACCGCCCCCAACCCGCCGAAGTAAATGGAGAGGTCTTGCACCTCCAGGAGTCTCATCGCCCCCTCCGAAGACCACGGAACAGCCGGCCCGCCAGCGGCACGATACCCTGGGGCATGAAGATGATCGCGACCATCAGGATCGCCCCGAAAATAGGCTCCCGGAGCCTCTCCGCAACCCGAAGATACTCGGACATCAGCGTGANNGTGAAGAGGATCGACCCCACTATCGGCCCGGAGATCGTCCCCAGCCCTCCCATGATCGCCATGACCAGCATCATGATCATGTAGTGGAAGGTGAAGACCTCCGGGCTGACAAAGCCCACGTAATGGGCGTAGAGGCTCCCGCCCAGCCCGGCAAAGACCGCGCCGGTGACGAAGGCGATCATCGCGTACCGGTAGGCGCTTATCCCGACCGAGGTCGCCAGGTCCTCGTTTTCGCGGAGGGCCACGAACGCCGTGCCGATGGGCGAGCGGATCATCCGGTAAACGATCAGCACCAGCGGAAGCAGCACCGCCATCGTCAGGTAGTAAAAGGCGACCTTGGAGGTCACCTCCCACGCCCCGAGCCACGGCAGCCAGCCCGCGGGCGTGGGCACGCCGGGAAGCCCCATCGGCCCCCCGGTGAAATCCACCGAGTTGACGACCACGAGGTAGATGATCTCCGAGAAAGAGAGGGTGACGATGACGAAATACGCCTCCCGGAGGCGGAGCGTGATGTGGCCGATGAAGGCCCCGGCCAGCCCGGCGGCCACCGCCGCCGCCGGGAGCGTCCACCCGAAGCCCATCTCCAGGCGTAACGCGAGCAAGGCGGAGGTATAGGCGCCAATGCCGAAAAAGGCCGTGTGACCCAGCGACAACTGGCCGACGTAGCCGTAAATCAGGTTAAGCCCCATGGTCAGGATGGCGAAGATGCCCGCCATGATCACCAGATGGAGGCTGTATTTGCTCGTTACCGCGAGCGGCAGCAGGCCCAACCCCAGGACCGCCCCCGCGATGGCAAGGATGTGCGCTCGTCTCAAAGTCTTCTCGCCTTCCCGAACAACCCCGAGGGTCGGAACATGAGGATCAGGATCACCAGTACAAAGCCGATCGCGTCCTTATAGCCGGAGGAGACGAAACCCGCCCCCAGCCCTTCGGTGACCCCGAGGATCAGCCCGCCGCAGATCGCGCCGATGAAATTACCCATCCCGCCGAGGATCACGACGATAAACGCCTTGAGGATAGCGATGTTGCCCATCGACGGGTAAATAAGGAATATCGAGCCCAAAAGCACCCCTGCCCCGGCCGCGAGCCCCGCGCCCAGCGTAAAGGTGAATGCGTAGATGCGCTCCACGTCGACCCCGGCAAGGAGGGCCGCGTCCTTTTCCTGGAAGGTCGCCCGCATTGCCTTCCCAAGCAGGCTTTTCTGGATCAGCAGATGGACGAGGACGATAAGCCCGAAGGTGATCGAAACGGCCAGGATGCGCGACCAGGTCAGGACGACCGGGCCCCACTGGAGCGGCGTGTTCGAGAAAGGCAGCGGAATGCTCTTGGGTGTCGGCCCCCACCAGAGAAGCGCCAGGTTCTGCAGAAAAATCGAGAGGCCGATCGTCACCAGCACCGTCGTATCTATCGACTTTCCGCGAAGCGGGGCCAGGAGCACCCGCTCGCACACGAACCCGACGGCCATGACGGCCAGAATAGCGACAACGACGGACACGTAGTAATTGAGGTGGAGAGAGGCGGTCAATTGGAAGGCGAAAAAGCCCCCGAGCATGTAGAACTCGCCGTGTGTGAAGTTCACCACGCGCATCATGCCGAAGATCATCGTCAGGCCCACGGCCGTGAGCGCGTAGGTCGAGCCCATGACCAGGCCATTGATTACCTGTTGCAAAACTTCGGTCAGCAAAACCTTACCCCTTCCGGCAGAACAGGAGGATACCCCCGCACCGTGACGGCTCCACGGCCCCTAATTCAGACGGACCACCAGCTTGGGCTTCCCCTTTTCGATGCGGGATACCGACGAATAGGGCCTCGCCTGGTTCTTGTCATCGAACTGGATGTTGCCGGTCAGGCCGTCGACCTTCGTCTTCTTCAGCGCCTCTTTGATCTTGACCGGGTCGGCCGCCCGTGCCGTGACAATCGCCTGGGCGATGACGCGGATTCCGTCGTAGCCGAAGGCGGCATACTTATCGACCGGCTTATTCGGGTATTTGGCCGTGTACTTATCCATGAACTGTTTGTTCTTGGCTTCCTGCCCCTTGGGCGGAGCGAAGGGGACCCAATAGTTGTGCACCAACACGCCTTCGCTCGCCTCCACACCGGCCAGCTTCACGATCGCCTCGGAGGGGATGCCGTTTGTCACCAGGCGCTTGATCTTCGTCAGGCCCATCTCGTAGGTCTGTTTGATGATGTTGGAGGCGGTCTGGATGTCGCTCGTGATAATGATCGAATCCGCTCCGGAGGTGGAGATTTTCGTGAGCGAGGGGGCGAAGTTAATCTCCCCCGGCGCGTGGTATTCGGTCAGGACGACCGTCCCGCCTTTTTTCTTCACCGCCTCGGACCAGAACGTGACGACAGCCCGGCCAAAGTCGTTGTTGGCGGCCATGAAGGCTGCCTTCTTAAACCCCAGGGTGGGGACAAGGTATTTTTCCATGAGCTGGCCGTCGATGGCGCTGTTCGAGCAGATACGGTAGACCCATTCGCTGGGGGGATCGGTCACCTTCAGAGAGGTCGCGGTCTCGACGAGCAACGGCGTCGCGTTCTTCTTCATCACGGGCATGACGGCCAGCGTCGCCGAGCTCGCCCACGCGCCCATGATTACCGGCACCTGATCGCGCACCAGGAGCTTTTCGGCCGCATTGACGGATTCGGCCGGATCGGCCTTGCCATCCTCCACGACCAGGCGGATCTGCTTGCCCAGCACACCGCCCCTGGCGTTGATCTCCTCCTCGGCCAACCTGGCCCC
Organism: Syntrophaceae bacterium; assembly: GCA_003165115.1. Taxonomy (GTDB): domain Bacteria; phylum Desulfobacterota; class Syntrophorhabdia; order Syntrophorhabdales; family WCHB1-27; genus BOG-1155. The sequence goes on from PLSJ01000138.1 coordinate 3,016, forward strand.
TTCGACGACGCTCTGGCCGTCATAGGCCGCGGGACCGGTCAGGGGCTCGATGATGCCGATCTTGATCGCCTCCTGCGCGCCAGCGCTGCCGCATCCCAGGACGACCAGGGAAAACACAATCACGACGATCCCAATCATTCCTTTCATGATCCCTCCTCACTCGCTTGTCGATTTTTAACCAACGCTTCCCGGGCGACATCATCTTTTGTGTGGGTTTCGGACACCGCCGCCAGTTCCTTACCTGACGTCTCCGACCCGTCAGATGCCGAGATAGCTCTTGCGGATTTGCGGGTCTTTCGCCAGCTCTTCGGAGGGTCCCTGCTTCACGATGTGACCCGTCTCCAGCACATAGGCAGTGGTGGAAAGCTCCAGGCACAGGTGGACATCCTGTTCCACCACGAGGATACTCAGCGACTTTTCACGATAGACCTTTTTCAGAGCCTCGACTATGCGCTCCACGGCTACCGGCGCGAGCCCCAGGGAAAGCTCGTCGACAAGGATAAGCTTCGGGTTCGACATGAGTCCCCTCCCCAGCGCACACATCTGCTGCTCGCCTCCGGAGAGCGTCCCGGCCAATTGTTTCTGGCGCTCGGACAGAATAGGAAAAAGGTCGAAAACAAAGTCCAGCTCCTCGGGCACCCGTGACTTATCGGCGAGTGAAAAAGACCCGAGGAGGAGGTTCTGGCGGACCGTGAGGCCGGGAAAAAGCTGCCGGCCTTCAGGGATTTGGGTAATGCCGGACCGAACGCGGTTATATGTGTTCACATGGGTGATCTCTTCCCCCAAATAATGGATCGAGCCTGTCTTGGGAGAATTCAACCCGGAAATAATATTGAGCAGGGTCGTCTTCCCGGCCCCGTTGCCCCCCAGGAGCCCCACAATCTCCCCTTGGGCGATTCCCAGGCTCACCCCCCATAAAATCTGCGCGTCCCCATATCCGGCGTCCAGATCACGGACGGTCAATAACTCGAGTTTTTCCCGCGGCTCCGTCAATCGATCGTCCTCCGTCGCTCGGCTTCCATCCGGGCAAACCGCTCACCCAGGTAAGATTTGAGCACTTCTTCGTTTTGGGAGATTTCCTGCGGCGTGTCCATGGCGATGCGTCTCCCGTGGTGCAGGACCAGGATCCGGTGGCAGATGGCCATGGTAGCCCGCATCACATGCTCGATCATTACCACGGTTATCCCCTGGCTGTTGACCTTCGTGACCATTTCCATCATGGCGTCCACTTCTTTCGGGTTCAGCGCGGACATTACCTCGTCCAGGAGCAGGAGCTTCGGGTTCATGACCAGGGCCCGGGCGACCTCCAGCCGCTTCCGGTCCGGAATGGTAAGCCCCGCCACCTGGCTGTTCATCTTTTCGGAAAGGCCCACGAAGGCGAGCATCTCCTCGGCCCCCCGGGAGGCTTCTTTCGTATTCTTACGCGGCTTGCTCCCGAAGATGCCGCCCACCATCACGTTCTGCAGCGCTGTCAATCCCTCGAAGGGGCGCACGATCTGAAAAGCCCTGCCGATGCCCAGGTGGGTGATCTCGTGGGGCTTCAGGCCGTTCAGGCATTGGCCCTGGAAATAGAGCTTGCCTGCGCTGATCGGCAAGATGCCGTTGATCATGTTCAACAGCGTCGTCTTGCCTGCCCCGTTCGGCCCGATCAGCCCGAAGATCTCACCCTTTTCGACGATGAAATCGACCTCGTTGACTGCCACGAGGCCGCCGAAATATCTACTGACGCCTGCCCCTTCCAGGAATTTCAAATCTTATTCTCCCTTATGCCCTTCGTAAAAAGAGACCAGGTGAACTTCTTGCCCACCAGGTCCATAAGCCCTTTCGGCGTGAAGAGACACGTCAGGATGAGGATCGACCCCACGATCAGGAACTGGTACTCCATGAACCTGCTCCAGGCAAGCTCCGAGACCAATTCGATAAAGAGCGCCCCTGCCACGGGGCCCCAGACGGTCCCCGCTCCACCCAGCACCATCATCAGGTACATTTTGATGGAAGGGGTGATCTCGAAAACCACGCCCGGATCGATATAGCCCATCCAATAGGCGAACGCCGACCCTGCAAAGCCCGTAAAAAGGGAGCTTATGGCCCAGGCGGCCGTCTTGTAGGGGGGCGGGTTGATCCCCATGACGGAGGCGGCGTCCTCGTCGAATTTGATCGCCTTGAAGGCCAGCCCCAAATAGCTACGGTCTATCAGCCAGATGCAGAACGTGCACGCCAGCATCAACAGAAGCATGAGGTAATAAAAGAAGTTGTTCACCGTCGCCGCCCCGCCGGTGAACATCGGCAGGGTGAGCCCACGGCCTCCTCCCGTAATATCGAGGCTGCTGATGACTTCCCGCATCAGCTCAGATAAGGCCAGGGTCGCCATGAGAAAGTACTGCCCCTTCAGCCGGAGGATCAGAAGCCCGATCCCCGCGGAAAAAATCACGGCCCCCGCTCCCGATGCGGCAAAGGCAACCGGAAAAGGGACGCCGAAATGGGTCATGAGCACGGCGGTGACGTATGCCCCGAGGCCGAAGAAAAGGATATTCCCCAGCGCCAGGTACCCGCAATACCCCGCGATGATGTTGACCCCCTGGGCGAGTATGCCGAACATAAAGACGTTGGCCAGGAGTCTCACCCAGTAGCCCCTCAACGCCAGGGGCACCAAAAAGGCCGCCAGCAGGAGCACCCCAAAAACAGTCCGGGTTGCCCAGGCGCCTCCCGCCGTGGTTTTCCGGCCGAGCCGGTCTCTCTCAGCCATAAAACCTCCTGCCGAAAAAACCCCTTGGGAGAAAGATAAGTACCAGAATAAAACCCAGGAATAAGACAATTTTCTGATACTGCATGCCGAGACAAAGGACCGAGAAGGAATCGGTCAGGCCCATGACCACCCCCCCGAGAAGCGCGCCCGGAATGTTCCCCAGGCCGCCGAGGACGGCGACGAGGAACAGGATCATCAACAAATCGGCGCCGGAAAAAGGCGATACGGGCTTCAGGATCACATAGAGCGTCCCCATGGCCCCCGCTAACCCTGAGCTGATGGCGAAGGTGAGGGCGTAACTATGGCGGATATTTATCCCCACTATTTGAGCGGCCCGTTTATTCTGGGCACTGGCATGGATGGCGTTTCCCGTCTGCGTGTGCCCCAGGAACCAGTGCAGGCTGACTGTGGCCACGACGGCGACGAAAAACACCGCGAGCCGGACATAGGGAATAGTCGCGCCGAACAGTTCGAAGTTCTTGCCCGCGTACGCCGGGTTGACCCCCCGGAAATCCGCGTTCCATATGAGAAGGATGATGTTTATCAGGACCAGGTTCAGGCCGAAGGTGAGCAGAGATGTCAGGACCACCCCGCCTTTTCCGACCATGTTGATAATGCACCGCTGAATGGCGTATCCCCAGCAAAAAAGCACGAAGCCGCTCACGGGAAGGGTCAGGAAGGGGTCGATATGAAAGAATTGGACCATCGCGCAGGTGAGATAAGCCCCCAGGATGATCTGGGTCCCCTGGGCAAGGTTTATGATCCCCATGATCCCGTAGACCAACGAGAAAGAGACGCCGATAGAGGCATAGAGACCCCCCACCAACAAACCGTTTATGATCATCTGCAAAATCATCGAGGGGTTTCTCCTGTCACTCTCACTGCCCTCACGCTATCTCTTGTCCCAGGGAGGCGTAGGGTACCACACCTTCGCTCCCGGATCGGCAGGGTCCACGCTCACGGTCTTTCCGTGCTGCACCTGGAGGATGGCGATGCGCCCCTTGATATTCTTCCCCTTCTCGTCGGCCTTGAAGGGTCCCCAAAACGTCGTGACGTCCATCTTGCTCAGCACGTCCCGGACCTTGGCCTGGTTCAGGGTACCCGCTTTCTCGATGGCGATCTGGAGCAGGACGCAGCCGGCGGCGCCCTGGGCATGGTACAGGCGCATCGGCGTTCCGGTCTGTTTCTGGAAGGTATCGGCGAAAGATTTCACGTCGAAGTAAGGGCCTTTCCAGTTCATGGCCCTCGCCCAATACATCACGCTGAACGCATAATCCCCGTCTTTGCCGAGGATCTTGACCCAGTCCTCGAACTGCGGGGCGGTGAGGAAGGCAAATGCCTTGGCGTTGACATTGAGCTCCTTGCACTGTTTCAGGAAGGGGACGGAATCCTCGAAATAGCCGCCGAAGAAGACAAGGTCGGGGTTCTTCGCCTTGATAACCGTGAGCATCGCCGAGAAATCCGTCGTCTTTGCGGGGAACTTGGTGTAATAGACCTCCTGAAGACCGAGGGTCTTGATGTGGTTCCGAAGGCCGTCCGTGGAGAGAATGGTCAGGAGGCTGTCCAGGGCGAGGATGGCGACGGTCTTTGGCGCAGGTTTCTGCCGGCTGAGGAGATCGGCCGTGGCGTTGAAATCATGGCTGGCGGGCGGCAGCAGGGAGAAGAGGTATTTATACCCGCGCTCGTAAAGCGCGTCCGAATTGGCAGCGCCGGCTATCGTAATATAGCCGTAACGCTCCGCGATGGCGCTTGTCGCAAAGGCGATGCCGCTCGAATAGGGGGCAAGGAGGAAATTGACCTTATCCTCGGTGATCAGCTTTTCCGTGAGCTTCGCCGCGGTCATGGTGTCCGATTTATCATCGTAGTAGATGATCTCCACCTTGTACTTTTTGCCTCCCACGTCCATACCGCCGCGGCCGTTCACCCAATCGCGCCAGAAATCGTAGCCTCCCTTCAGCTCGCCGCCTTCCCGGGCAAACTTCCCGGTCATGCTGATGGCCGCGCCGAGAAGGATCTTGTCCTGGGCCGCGTGCGCCCGGACCGCGACCGTACCGAGCAGAAAAAGAGAAACCGTGAAAACCAACAGCAATTTGCCCATCAGTACTCTTTTCATTTGACTCCTTTTCCTTTATTCTTCGAGAGAATACGTGCAACCGGCCTCTTGGCGGAACCCGCACCACCCGGACTACCTCTTGTTCCACGGGGGCGCAGGGTAGATGACTTTCGCTCCCGTATCGAGAGGGTCCACGCTCACGTGCTTTCCGTTTTGGATTTGAAGACTGCCGAGGCGTCCCTTGATATTCCTTCCCTTCCCATCCCATTTGAACGACCCGTAGAAGGTCGTGACGTCCATGGTGCTCAGCACCTCACGGATCTTGGCCTGGTCCAGGGTGCCGGCCTTCTCGATCGCGATCTGGAGCAGGAGGCCACAGGTAGCGCCTACGGAGTTGTAGACGTGCGGCGCGACCCCGGTCTTCTTTTGGAAAGCATCGGCAAAGGAGTTCACGTCGAAGTAGGGGCCTTTCCATTTCATAGCCTTGGCCCAATGATAGACGCTGAACACGTAATCCCCGTCCTTGCCCAGGATCTTGACCCAGTCTTCAAACTCGGGGGCGTTGAGAAAGGCATATGCCTTGGGATTTATATTGAGCTCTTTACACTGCTTTAGAAAGGGGACGGAATCTTCGAAGTAGCCGCTGAAGAAAATGAGGTCCGGGTTCTTCGCCTTGAGGACCGTGAGCGTCGCCGAGAAATCCGTGGTCTTCATGGGAAACTTGGTGTAATAGACCTCCTGCAGCCCGAGGGTTTTGATCTGGCTCCTGAGACCGTCGGCGGCCAGGATGGTGAAGAGGCTGTCCAGGCAGAGAACGGCGACCGTCTTCGGCGCGGGCTTCTGCCGCGAAAGAAGGTCCGCCGCATAGAAGAAATCGTTGCTGGCGGGCGGCATTACGGAGAAGAGGTACTTATACCCACGCTCGTAAAGCGCATCCGAGTTGGCCGCACCCGCGAGGGTGATATAGCCGTACCGCTCACCGATGGCGCTCGTCGCAAAAGCGATGCCGCTCGAATAGGGGGACAGGAGAAAATTGACCTTATCCTCGGTGATCAGCTTTTCCGTGAGCTTCGCCGCGGTCATGGTGTCCGACTTATCATCGTAGTAGATGATCTCCACCTTGTACTTCTTGTTTCCCACGTTGACGCCGCCCCGCTCGTTCACCCAATCGCGCCAGAAATCGTAGCCTCCCTTCAGCTCGCCGCCTTCCCGGGCAAACTTCCCGGTCATGCTGATGGCCGCGCCGAGAAGGATCTTGTCCTGGGCCGCGTGCGCCCGGACCGCGACCGTACCGAGCAGAAAAAGAGAAACCGTGAAAACCAACAGCAATTTGCCCATCAG
>PLSJ01000054.1 GCA_003165115.1 Syntrophaceae bacterium
CAGGCGCTCGACGCGCTGCAGATCCCCGCGTTCCTCTGCCGCCAGACCGACCTCATTCTCGCCGCCGCCGGCACCGGCCGCGCCGTCAATGTCAAGAAAGGCCAGTTCCTCGCGCCGGAGGATATGGTTCATGCGCTGAGGAAGGTGGAATCGACGGGAAATGAGCAGATACTCGTCACCGAGCGCGGGACGAGCTTCGGGTACCATAACCTGGTCAATGATTTCCGCTCGCTCCCGATCATGCGTGAATTTGGCTATCCGGTCATCTTCGACGCGACCCACAGCGTGCAGCTGCCGGGCGCCGGCGGCGGCAAGAGCGGCGGGGAGAGGGAATTCGTCTTCCCCCTCGCGAGGGCGGCCGTGGCTGTCGGCGTGGAAGGGATATTCATGGAGGTCCACGAAGACCCGGCTTACGCCCTGTGCGACGGCGAAAACTCGGTCCGCATCGCAGACCTTGCAGGGATGCTGGAAGTGCTCAAGAGGATAGGGGAGGCATTGTGAGCAGGCTCGTCGACAGAGGGAAAGAGGTGCTGGAGAAAGAGGCCCACGCGATCCTCCAGGTCATGGAGCGGCTCAACGACGACTTCGAGCAGGCGGTCAACGCGATCAACGCGGGGCGCGGGAGGGTCGTCTTTTCCGGCATAGGCAAGTCGGGCCTGATCGCGAAGAAGATCGCCTCCACCTTTTCCAGCGTGGGCATACCGTCCCTCTACCTGCATCCCGCGGACTCGCTCCACGGGGACCTCGGCATCGTGCAGAAGGACGACATCTTTTTCATCATCTCGAACAGCGGCGAGACCGACGAGGTGATAAAGGTGCTCCCGTGGATAAAGAGGATGGGCATACTGACCGTGGTGGTGACGGGGAACAGGTCGTCCACCATCGCGGGCTATGGGGACATCGTGCTCGACGTGAAGGTCGAGGAAGCATGCCCCTACAACCTCATCCCCACGTCGAGCACCACGACGACCCTGGCCCTGGGCGACGCCCTGGCCCTTGTCCTCATGAAGGAGCGGAATTTCACGAGGGAAGACCTCGCCCTGCTCCATCCGGGAGGCAGCATCGGCAGGCGCCTGCTCCTCAAGGTCGAGGACGTGATGCATACGCAGGACGCCATCCCCAGGGTCTACGAGGACATGCTCATGAAGCACGTGATCATGGAGGTCACGTCGAAAAGGCTGGGCGTGACCGGCGTCTTCAGCAGGGACGAAGAGCTGGTGGGCGTGGTGACGGACGGCGATCTGCGCAGGGCCCTGGAAAGGTACGAGAACATGCTGGAAAAGCGCGCCGGGGACGTGATGGTGGGGAACCCGAAGGGCATAGAGGAAGGGGCGCTAGCGGCGGTGGCGCTGCGGCGGATGGAGGAGTTCTCAATCACGTCATTGTTCGTGTTTCCGGCAGGCGACGGCAAGCACCCGATAGGCATACTACACATCCACGACCTTCTCAAAGCAAAGATTGTCTAGTCCTTCTCTTCTTCTATAGTCGGCCGGCCAACGGCATGCTCGGAATCGCGATCTTTGGCGCCCTGCTCGCCACGTGCCCTCCGACGTACAGTAGTACGCCTCCGGCCGACGCGGCTCACAGTGCATCCAAACCTCACGATCCCGAACATGCCGTCGTCCACCCGAACCGGCATCGAGTACAACCATGATCGATGCCGGTATTTGAGGTGGGTAAGGGTCGCTGGCCGCGGGAGTATCCGAGGTCTTTGAAGGGCATGTGAGGCAATAAAGGTAGCCTACCCCTTTGTTTTCGATTGACAGCTACTATCAGTAGTATCTATACTATAGATACTACATCTACTAAGTTTATTTGGAGGCGCGTATGCCACAAGAATCAAAATTACCAGATTATCTATCCCATTATCCTCTCAAGTACGTTGAATATTTCGATTATGACGGTATTTATGCCGGCGATACTGATGCTCACTACATCTCATTCGGTGTTTCCACGTGGAGCGACCGAGATCTATCTCTGAAGGTATGGAGGAAAGGGGGAAGGGATAACAAGTGGCTGCGGCAGAGCGAAGAACTCCCGTTACACCGTCCAATAGATCTCACCCTGTTACTGCTTTTCGTTTTGGACCAAAGCAGCCAAATACCTCCGCATACGTTGGGAGACCAACCAGCAAATATAAAAATTAAATCGAATCCTTCCAATCCAGGAATGCCCTCTCTGGAGCAGTACGATAAACGCCCGGGTGTGAATGGATTGATTCACCGCAGGCTAAACGTTCTTTATCAGAAACTCAAAGATCTAAAGGATAAGGGCGTGATCTAAAACTGTGAGCTGGACGGGGGTTTTTGAGAAAGCAGGCAAGTGAATTCGGTAGAACAGAAAGCGAAAGGGGGTCCGACATAAACAAGCATAGGGTCTGTCATTGACATGAAGCAGGATAAGTTTTGAGTTCAACGCAGGGAAGTGACGGATATTTTTCAGGCAGGAACGTCGTATGTCTCCTGCCATTGGCAGCCCCTTCGCTTTTGCAGAGTTTTTTTAAGAGAATGAATATTTCTATCGAGGTGTATGCGTCGAGACAGCCGCATTTAGGGGAAAAAGATGA
>PLSJ01000324.1 GCA_003165115.1 Syntrophaceae bacterium
CTCTCCTCTTTTGTCGTCGCCATAGGGGCCTGGGCAGTGGTGAAGGAGCGGATGGGCATGATGCGGATAATCGGCATCATTCTCGCCTTTCTCGGCGCCTATATGGTCCTGCAGGGCAAGCCGAGGACGTGGACACCGGCCATGTTGTTCGGCGACATCCTCGCCATCGGCGGGGCGGTGCTCTGGGGCGCGACGACCGTCTATATAAAAAAATACCTTGCCGAAAGGGTACACCCGATCAATACGTTCCTCTATCAGCTTGTTTTCTCGGTACCGATCATCTTCGTGTTCGCCGTCGTGCTGGAGCCCCGCTGGGTGATCGGGGTCACCCCGCTGGTGATCGGCGGCGTCCTTTATACGTCGGTCATCGTCGCCTTTGCCTCCTACCTTGTCTGGTTCAAGCTGATACACACCTACCCCATATCCCAGCTTGCCGCCTTCACCCTGCTCACCCCGGTCTTCGGCACGGCGGCGGGCGGGCTTTTTCTCCACGAGCAGATGACGACAGGGCTCGTTACGGGCCTGGTCCTGGTGTGCGCGGGCATTTACGCGACGAACCGCGGCAAAGCGTAAGACCCGGCCGAAAGGCGCGGGCAGGGAGGAGTGGAAGGCGTTCGCGCATTTCCTTGTCTATCAGCCCGTGGGCGCTTTTTGCCGGCGCGCTTCCCTTTCGATGGCATAGATCCTGCGGACCAATGCCTGCTGGAACCGGCCCGTCTTCTTTTCGAACTCAGCCACGGCAGTGCGGAACCTGCCCTTGCCGTAGGAGGTCCTGAGCACCGTGGCTTCGACCGTATACTCCTCGCCGGCCATGTCGAAAGTCAGCGTCACGGGGACGGCGGCCTCCAGGGGGATAGACCTGTCACAACTGAACCTCACGCCGCCTGCCGATATATCGGCAATCACCGCCTTCTCGCCATTCACGTAGAGATCGAGGCGGCTCACGGCGGTCGGCTCTACGCGGTAGCACCTCCTCATGCTGTACGAGGCGGGGGCGGCCTTTCTGCTGACGAGGACGGCCTGCGCGTGCCTGCCCGGGACCGGTTGGTAGTCATCGATATGCGCGGTGACTCCGGCTAAAAAACCGTAGCGCGCCGGACCATCCTTCTCCTCCACCATATAGGTCACGGTGATCTCCCCGCCGCAGACCTGCCTGTCGATCGGGGGCTCGGTCTGGGCGAGCAGGAGGGCATCGCCGGTCACCTCATAGACCGTAGAGTCTATCACGATGATATCGCCCTTCCGGCGGTCTGTCTCCACGACGATCCTTACGCTGAGTCCCGGCACAACCCTCATAATAGAGTTGTTCGGACAAAAGAGACAGGACTTAAAATCAGGCGTCTTTTTCTCTCGCTTTTTTGTCCGCCCGCCATCCGGGTCGTGACCGTCTCAGGTCTGAATGTAGCTATAACGCATTGAAAATGATATGGTGATACCCGTCGCAGGGCACTATAATCTCCGAGAGGTCTACGGAGCATGGGCATTGTCCCCGGGAGAAAGAGAGACAGACAACAGCCGCTCCGGCGCCGTCTCGTATGCCTCACGTGGCTGATCCTTTCCCTGGTCTGCGCCTGGCAGGCATCGGCCGAACAGCCGATCCACCTCACTTTCCAGACCGATGAGAAGGGAAAACCGCCCCTTGGCTGGGTATCGAAAAACAAAGACCCCGGCCGGGTCTATACTGTGCAGGAAGAGGGGGGAAGAAGATACCTCCGGGCAGACGCCCAGGATGCGAGCATCCAGCTCGGTTACGAGAAGCAATGGCCGCTCGGGGAGTACCCGATACTACAGTGGCAGTGGCGGGCCGTACTCTTTCCCGCACACAGCGACGAGCGAAAGAAAAGCGGGGCCGACAGCGCGCTCGGCTTATATGTCGTCTTCGGCCACTGGCCGTTCATCAGGTCCATTAAATACGTCTGGAGCGACACCCTGCCCGTGGGAGAATCGTTCGATTCCCCTTTCTCGTCGAGGGCCAAAATAGTCGTGATCCGGAGCGGCAGGGCCCTGGAGGGGACATGGGTCGCCGAGAGGCGCGACGTCCTTGCCGATTATCGTCGTCTTTTTAATGCTGCCGGGGCGGCCCCGGCAGCGAGAGGCATCGCGGTCCTCACGGATTCCGATAATACCCATTCCCGGGCCGTCGGCGATTACGCCGATATCGAGGCCCTCACCCCGCGCCTTGAAAAAACCCCTCCAATCGTCCTGAAATCACCCCTCACCCTGCCCTCTCCCCCAAGGGGAGAGGGGAAAAGCAGGTTTCTCTCTTGGAACTGAAACGCTGAGGGGAGAGGGGCCTTTGGAAGGCGGCGATAATTATGACGCGCTCCCCACCCTCTTTTTCAGGGTGTCGAGGAGTCCCTGGGGAGGCTGATTCACGAGGATCTCTTTGAACTGGGTGCGGTAATTGGCGATGAGACTGACGTTCTCGATGACGACGTCGTAGACCCTCCATTGGCCGCTTTCATTCATCACCCGGTAGTAGATAGGTATTCTGTCGCCCTTGCTCACCACTTCGCTCCGGACTTCGGCGGTATTTCCACTGAGGGGGACCGTCTTGGTAAACTCCACTTTTTCGTTCGTATACGCGGTGATCCGGTCGATGTA
>PLSJ01000359.1 GCA_003165115.1 Syntrophaceae bacterium
AGGGCCGTCTCTTCGCCGCAGACAAAGGCCCCGGCCCCCTCCTTGATGCGCACGTCGAAGCTGAAGTCCGTCCCCAGGATATTGTTCCCCAGGAGTCCCGCTGCCCTGGCATCGGCCACGGCCTTCTTCACGTGGATCACGGCGATGGGGTATTCCGCCCTGGCGTAAACGTAGCCTTCCCGTGCGCCGATGGCGTAGGCCGCGATCAGCATGCCCTCCAAGACGGTGTGAGGGTCGCCCTCCAGGACCGCCCTGTCCATGAATGCCCCAGGGTCGCCTTCGTCGGCATTGCAGATCAGGTACTTGGTATCGTCCTTGGAATTACGGGCAAACCTCCACTTGGTGCCCGTCGAAAAACCGGCCCCGCCCCTTCCTCTCAGACCGGAGCGGACCACTTCCTCGATGACCTCGTCCGGCGCCATGGAAGAGAGGACCTTCGCGATCGCGCGGTAACCGTCGCGGGCAATGTAGTCTTCCATGTTGGTCGGATCGATCTGACCGCAGTTGCGGAGCACGATCTTCATCTGTTCGCGGTAGAAGGGCACGTCCTTTTCGAGCGCCGCCGGCTGGCCCGACTTCGGGTCCTTGTACAGGAGCTTCTCTACCGGCCTTCCTTCCATGAGACTTTCTTTTACGATCTGCGGCACGTCTTTCGGCGAAATCTGCTGGTAGAAGAAGCCGTAAGGGTCGATGGCCGCGACCGGCGCCCTCGCGCAGAACCCGTGGCAGCCCGTCTCCACGATGTCGACTTTTTCCGTCAATCCGTTCTCGGAGAGGCTCTCTCTAAAGGCGTCCCGCACCTCCACCGCGCCAAAGGCCCGGCAGCCGGTCATGCAGATGCGGACCCGCAGGCGGTCCGGGTCTCTCGACTCCAATATCGTCTGTTGCAGGCGCCGGACATCCTCGATCGACGACAACCGTTCCATCTTCTATGCCCCTTCCGTGTGCGGTTCGTTTCGATACTTCTTGAGGGCGTCCACCGCCCGCTTGGGCGTGAGCTTGCCGTAATAGTCTTCATCCACCATAAATACGGGCGCGAGAAAACAGGTCCCGAGGCACGCGACCGTCTCGATGGTGAAGTTGAGGTCTTCGGTCGTTTCGCCGGGCTCTATTTTCAGGTGCCGGCAAAGGGCGTCGAGGGCGCCCTTTCCACCGCGCACATGGCAGGCCGTCCCCTGACACGACTTGATCACATGCTTCCCCCGGGGGGTCAGGTAGAACTGGGAGTAAAACGTCACCACGCCGTATATGCGGCTCATCGATACACGCAATCCACGACCGATCGCGACGAGCGTCTCCTCGGGCAGATAGCCGAAGAGTCCCTGCACTTCCTGCAGCACGGGAATAAGGGACGACTCGATCTTCTCGTATCGCTCCAGGACCGCTTCTACTTTGGAAAGATCAATGCCGTTCTCACCCATAACGCCCTCCGGATTACCTCGAACTTCTCGGTCCGCATGAACCGCAAGTGGTCAATTAGTATAGCAGTTCTGATTCTCACCGGCAATCTCCGCACGTCCTCTGCCTTCTTTCCCCTTTTTGCCTGCCTTCGTGCCGGAAGGTCTCGAATGCTGTCCAGAGACCTCCAGATTGGGGCAAGCATAAAACATGCCAGAATCTCTCCGACGTAAACAGGGGATGTCAGGGGACCCGAGGAAAGTCAACTGCGGTATCCTGCGGGACCTTCCATTATATGTGCCAGTAAGTGTGCCAGAATTTGCCGTGTCGGCCTTATCGCAGGCCGCATGGCTTCACGTGCCTTTTCGGGCCGCCTTAAGCCGGACCGGACCAGGGATGGCGGGCCGCATGGCGCGCGGCGACGCCCTGTGTCAGCTCTCGAGGATGAAGAGCACGTTCAGGGTGACGAGGTATTCGACTATCGTCCCGTTCTCCACCTTGCACCGCCAGTTGTCCACCTTTATGCCGGTAATGCCCCTCAGCGTCCTCGAAGCCCTTTTGAATCCCACCTGCACCGCGTGGTCAAAACTCTTGGGGGAAGCTGCGATTATCTCGGTCTTCCTCGCGACGCGTCCATCCATTGACATACGTGTGGCCCCCCTTTTTAGAGACAGCGTAACAGGAGTCAGGCGGCGTGTCAATCAGAGTTTTGCGGATGTCACGGAGGCTCCCCGTCCGATCAAGCCTTCTGCGATTTGAGACGGGCGATGTCGGCGCACAGTTTCTGCTCCAGCCATCTTCTCTGGTTCTCCGTGAGCTTCCCTACATGCCCTTCGATCCACGCGATGTCGCCCGTCAGGACCGCGAGCTTCTCCGCCGCGGTGAGCCAGTACCCTTCGAGGGCATCGACGCCCTCCAGGAACAGGCGGCTCGCGAACTGAGCGTCGGAACCCGCCCTCTCCAGGACCCGGAAGATCTCTTCGCGATGGACCACCCTTTGCTCCTCCGGTTTTCTGGCATAGGCGGCGTCGATGGCCGATCGCACCCTGCCCAAAAGCTCGTCCGGCGTAAACGGCTTTTCCAGGTAATCGGTGGCCCCGAGCTTCATCGCCATCAGGGCCGACTCGACCGTGGCATAGCCCGTGATGATCACCACCGGCATCGACGGCTTGGCCCTCAGCACGTCCCGCAGCACGGTCATGCCGTCCATCTCCGGCATGCGGATATCCGTGAGGACGATGTCGTACGGGTTGCGGAGCGCGAGCTCGAGACCCGTCCTTGCGCGGAGCGCGGTGTCGACGTCGAAGTTTTCCGACGAGAGGACCTTCTTTACGCTGTCCAACACGATTTGTTCGTCGTCGATCACGAGGGCTTTCATTTTCTTCATCGCGCTTACCTCTCTTTGAAAAGGATTTCTGGTGCCGTCGGAAGCTCGTCCGCACGCCCCGTCATGACGAGCACCGGTAGCTCCACGAGGGGGCCGGGGAACCGGTTTCCCCCGATCTCTTCATGGCCGTTCGTACCCTCGCAATGAGCTCTTCGGGCGTAAACGGTTTTTCCAGGTAATCGGTGGCCCCTTGCTTCATCGCCGCAAGGGCCGACTCGACCGTGGCATGGCCCGTGATGATCACCACCGGCATCGACGGCTTGGCGCTCAACACGTCCCGCATTACCGTCAAGCCGTCCATCTCCGGCATGCGGACGTCCGCCAGGACGATGTCATACGGGTTGCGGAGCGCGAGATCGAGACCCGTCCTTGCGCGGAGCGCGGTGTCGACGTCGAAGTTTTCCGACGAGAGGACCTTCTTTACGCTGTCCAACACGATTTGTTCGTCGTCGATCACGAGGGCTTTCATTTTCTTCATCGCGCTTACCCCTTTTCGAAAAGGATATCTATTGCCGTCAGAAGCTCGTCAGGCGTAAAGGGCTTCGGTATGAAATGGCGGACCCGGCTCTTTTGCAGCCTCCCCAGGGTCTCGTGTGTGGGATATCCCGTCATGACGAGCACCGGCGGCTCCACGAGAGGGCCGGGGAAACGCCTTCCCCTGATCTTTTCGAGGAGATAGAAGCCGTCCCGCTCGGGCATCTTTATGTCGACTACCATCAGGTCGAAAGGATGCCTCTCCAGTTTGACGCACGCTTCCTCGGCGTCCGGCACGCAGATCACCATGTGCCCCTCCGACTCCAGGATCCTCTTGCAGCTCTGGAGCACAATCGGGTCGTCGTCAACGACGAGCACCCTCCTATGCCGCACTTCCCTCACTTCCGCTTCTATCGCTTTCATCATTATTGTCATCCTTTAGCGGCAACGCAATCGTAAAGGTGCTCCCCTTGCCCGGGGCGCTCAGGACGTGGATCGAGCCCCCGTGCCGTTCCACGACCGCGGAGGAGACGGAGAGGCCCAGGCCCGTCCCCTTGCCCACATCCTTCGTCGTAAAGAACGGGTCGAAGATCTTGTCCAGGTTCTTTTGCGATATCCCGCATCCCGTATCCGTCACGCTGATCTCTATCGTCTTGTCGTCCGCCGTGCTCGCCGAATAGCGTAAGCCCGTCCTCACCTCGACCGACCCGCCCGCCTCGGTGGCATCGACGGCGTTCATGATAATGTTGAGGACGACGCCCTGCATGGCGCTCTTGTCCACTTTTCCGACAAGCTCCCCGTTCGCGGGCGCGAAAGACAGATTGACGCCCTTGATGAGGGCGTTATTCATCACGAGCTTGACCGCGGACCCCACGAGGGCGTTGATGTCGGTCTGCTCGGGCGCGAGCGTCGTCTGCCTGGAAAAATCGAGCAGGCCCTTCACTATCGCGCGCACCCTCTCGGTGGCCTTGGCGATGGCCGTCAGGTCGGCCCGCATCTCCTCATCTATGTCTTTTCGCCTCAGAAGCATGTGCGAGAACGTAAGGACGCCCGTCAACGGGTTGTTGATCTCGTGGGCTACCCCCGCGGCAAGCCTGCCCGCGCTCGCCTGTTTTTCCGACTGGAGGAGCCTGATCTCGCTTTCGAGCTTATGCCGCTTGTCCCTTTCCCGTAAAGACGAAAGCATCTCGGTGAACGTGTTCTGCAGGACCCCTATCTCGTCCTTCGACACGGGGCCGATCTCGGGGGCGAAATTTCCCTGCGACACCTCGCGGCTCGCCGAGATCAGCGAGCGGATCGGCTTCATGATCTTGTTCGCGAGAAAAGAGCCCATGCCGATTGCGACGAGCATGCCCGCTATGGTGATGAGCATGAAAATGCTGACCACCTTCCGCTGCACGTCCAGGTATTTCGTTTCCATGACGGCCGTCGAGATTATGCCGACGCGGTTACCGAATATGTCCGTTATGGGCTCATAGGCGGTCAGGTACCAGTCGTTCACCACGAAGGCCCTGTCGGACCACCGCTGTCCGCTGCCGAGCACATAGTCCCGCACCGTCTTCGAGACACGTGTTCCTATCGCCCGCGTCCCGTCGGGATTGAACACGTTGGTCGCGATCCTCGCGTCACCGAGGAAGATCGTCGCCACGCCGACGCTTTTGCCCTTGTACGTGTCTTTCTGAAAGACCGTGTCGCGGATTGTGTCGACGAAGGAGGTGCTCCCGTTCAGCAGTTGTCCGCCGTAGAGGACGCCGACGAGTCTCGCGCCCTCGAAGATGGGACGGCCCGCCCCGATGGCCATACCCGATGCCTCCTCTTTCTGCTCGATGGTCGCTGCCATGCGGGTGGGGACCAGGTCCATACGCGCCTGCCTCGCGAGGATCGGGTCCTCCGACGCAAGGAAGGCCCGGTCGAGCACCGCCGTGCCGGCGACGGCCGCGCCATGGCGAAGCACGTGCTGGACGAAGGGGTTCGCGGTCGGACTTACGGGCGCAGGGCTGGACGGCCCCATCCTCGCCATGACGACCCCGTCGGCGCACGCCACGCCCATGAAGTCGAGTCCGGTCCTCTGGGCGATAAGCCTGAGCTTCGACGTCAGGCTTCCGGTCTGCCTCCTGACGATGGAATCCTGGAACTCCGGATCGAGCGAGGAGACGGCCAGCGCGGCGGCGACGGCGTCGACATAGCCCTGATAGATCCTCTGCTCCGCGTTCAGATCGAGGCTTATCCTGCTTTCCGCCTCGTCGAGCACGGTCTTGTAGAGGAGCTGTCTCCCGATGTATATGGAGACGATGCCCACGAGGAGGGCCACGCCAAGAAAGCTGCCGATCACCTTAGAGCGCGTTGTATAGAGCACACTCCCTCTCTTGCCCGAAAGACCCGGACTCAAAGATGCGCCTGCATGCACGTGCGGCGATACATCCCACTAACACTAATGCAAAAATCGGGCCGACAGCGAGGGTAGGCAAAACGCGAATCTTCGGGGAGAGGGACTGTAAGATGTGACAGTTGCTCGCAAAAAATGTGGCGAATGTGTAGAGAGGCCCACGATATACGGCGGAAAATGGCAGCCGCCGGCCGACCCGTCCGCTTCTTCTTCCGCCTGCCCTTTTCTTTGCGGCGCTTTTTGTCTATAGTGATACCCATGAAGGTGCTCCTCGTGCAGCCGCCCATCGAAGACTACTACGACACGTCGGTCAGGACCTATCCGCTCGGCCTCCTTTATCTTGCCTCGGCCATACGGGACATCGCCGATGTCGCCCTCCTCGACGCAAGGACCGGATGCGGACCGGCCCATGCCGGGCACGGCTTCCCCGAGCTGGAGCCGTTTTGCAGGGAGGGGCTCTTTACCCCCTTTTCGTTCTTCAGCCGCTACAGCCGTTTCGGACTACCCCTTCCGGCCATAAGGGAGTTCATCGGGAAAGAAAGGCCGGACATGGTCGCCGTCTCGTCCATGTGCAGCGCCTACGAGACTCAGGCGACCGATGTGGCGTCCGCCGCCAAAAAGGTGGACCGCCAGATCGTCACCGTCATGGGCGGCGTCCATCCCACGCTCTTCCCCGGACGCATCCTCGCCCACCCGGACGTCGATTACTGCATACGGGGGGAGGGCGAAACGCCGTTTTTCGAGCTGGTCTCCGCGCTCTCTTCCGGCCTCGCCCCCGAGGTGCGGGACATCGCGGGCCTCTGCTTCACACGCGACGGGCGGTCCCGCATCGGGCCTCCGGCTGTCGCGCCGGACATAGACATCCTTCCCGCCCGGCACCTCATCGATGCCGGGCGCTACCGCATCGGGCGGAAACGATACACCTTCTTTCTTACGTCCAGGGGGTGTCCCTTTTCCTGCGGCTTTTGCGGCAAACCCTCCGTGCCGTACAGAAGAAGGAGTACCGGCGGTATCGCGGCCGAGATAGACGCGTGCGCCGGCTCGGGCATAGAGGCGATCGACTTTGAGGACGACATGCTCAACCTTGACAAGACGTTCTTTCACGCGCTCCTGGGCCTATTCGACGGCAGGGGGATCACCCTGTCCGCCATGAACGGCATTTATCCCGCGAACATGGACGTACCCACACTGGACCTCATGTACCGGGCCGGCTTCCGGCGGCTCAACTTTTCCCTCGTCGATCTCTCCGAGTCTATCCTCGAAACGCAGGGGAGAAAGACCCAGGGGGCGTTCATGCAGCTCCTCCCTTATCTTGCGCACTCGCCCTTCCTGGTGGAAGTCCATTTCATCATGGGCCTGCCGGGGCAGCGTCCCGCGGACCTGATCGAGACCTTATGCTTTCTCATGGGCCAAAGGCTGCTGCTCGGTCCGAGCATCTTCTATCTCTCGCCGGGCAGCCCGCTGAGCGCGTCGCTCGACGGCGCGGGTTCGGTCCCGTTGCGGTCGATGCGCTCAAGCGTCATGCTTCCCCTCAACCCGCTCTTTCCCAGGACCGTCACCTATACCTTCGTGAAGCTCGTCAGGTTCATTAACCACGTCAAGCAGCTCATCGACAGATACGACGGCATCACCGGGACGCGCGATCTCCTCGATGTCGAAGCCGTGAAGGCGGACGAGAGGAAACGGGTGATTTTCGAGCGCCTCCTCCTGGAGAAGAAGTTCGTCTCTTACGATCCGGGGCTGGGCCGCACGGTTGACGAGCCCGTCGACCACGGACTGGTCCGCACGTTTTTCGAGAGGGCAAGGGGCGCGAAGATCAAGGGGTACAGGACCGGCAAGGCCTTGGTGATGGACGCGGGATAGCGACCTTTCCGCGCGTTCCCCCTCCATTGATACAATTGATACTATAGCGGACCTCACGTCCCTTCCCGGTGGTACCCCACGCCTGTTACCGAAACCTTTCCGGGTGAGCCCGGTTCCCCTTCGACCTCGTATCCGGCATCGAGAAACCCCTTGATGACCTCCATGTTGGTGACGAGGTGAGAGGTGATCCGCGTCGTGGTGAAGACAGACCGGCCGGCGGCGAGGGCCAGATAAAGAACGATCTGGTCCGACAGGTGCGGGTCCAGGCAGCCATCATCGTTCACGTAGGAGAGAAGGGCCTCTGCCGCCTCCGCCCCGACCGATTCGGCCCGCTTCCCGCGTATGCCTATCGAGGAAAAGCCTGCCCCGCACGTTGCGCCTTCGGCCTTGAGGAACAGGAAAGTGCCCCGGCCCGGGGAAGGCACCGACCGGGTCTCGATCTCCCCCATCGCGGACGTTCCTCTCAGGATGCCCAGGGCGGAATTCTTCTGCCGCTCCGTTATCGACAAAGGCAGGTTCGCGACGGCGGAAACGCCTTTGATGCGCGAGACACCCTTCTTTTCGGGAAAGACCAGGGCGGTGAGGGGGCCGTCGAGGTGCGGCCGTACGCGCACCTCCACTTCTCCGCCTCCTCTTGGATAAAAACCATATATCTTGATGGAAGCGCTCGCCCTGACGCCCGACATGGCGAGCGCGGGAAGGAACACGTGCTGAATGAAATCGAACGGCGGGCTGATCGGCACGTGCGTGCCGCCCGTGAGCACGAGGCGGGACTCCCTATCGGCGAAGATCAGCGGCGGCAGGAGCGTCTGGAGGATAAGCGTTGTCGCGCCCGCGGTCCCTATGTCGAACCTGTACGTACCCCCCTTCAGCCGTGAGGGTTGAAACCGGAGTTCCGCCGAATCGAGCGCGTCGCCTTCGACGCGGGCATCGCTGATGGCCTTGAGTGCCCGTACCGCCGCCAGATGTTGGGCACGCAGGCCGGGCTTCAACCGGTTCTTCCGGATATTGCGGATATGAAAGGGCCTGCCCGACAGGACGGACAAGCTCAGGGCCGTCCGTATGATCTGTCCGCCCCCTTCGCCCGAGCTGCCGTCGATCTCGACCATCGTTACCCCTGGAGACAAGGTGTCGCACGGGAGAATGCCGGTTGTTTTGAGGGACAGGCAGGTCTTCCAAGACCCGCGCGGCTGTCTCTCCCATGCATATTGTATGCATTTACAAATGGAACGGAAAGGCATACAATAAATCCGTCCTTTCACTTCCGTTGCACGCGTCAGGATGTGGTTGAGAGAAAGAGATGACCCGAAGGAAAAGAAGAACCCCCCCTTATGTGAAAGGTGACCCCAACGCGCCTGACAGTCCGGCGCCTGCCGCCCCCCCGCCTGCCGGGGCCGGGGCAAATCATGCGAAAATATCACTCCCCGCCGTGCTCAGGGCCGCGTTTGAACGGGCGGCGGATATGGCGAAGAGGGCGTTGGCCGGACAGGGAACGGTGGCCCCCATGGCTGTTTTTGCCTACAAGGGCGAACCGGGACAACAGGAAGGCAC
>PLSJ01000183.1 GCA_003165115.1 Syntrophaceae bacterium
TTCTTGGTGGTCTCCAGGGCTTTGAGCTTGGCTTCCGCATCGGCACGCCCCAATTCGACCGCCTTCCTGAAGTCAGCCGTTGCCCTGTCGGTGTCGCCCATCTTCTCCCGGTCCACACCCCGGTAATAGTAGGCATCGGCATCGTCAGGTTTCATGCTGATCGTCATGCTGTAGTCTTGAACGGCCTGATCCGTCTTGCCCAGCCTGTCGTAAAGAACTCCGCGGGCGCGGTAGACCTGAGGGTCTGTCGGCATAAGCGAAATCGCCATGCTGTAGTCACTGACTGCCTGCTCATACTCTCCGATCTTCTCGAATGCGTATGCTCTGCCGAGGTAGGCCTTCCGATTCTCGGGCAGCAGGGCGATGCTCCTTGAGTACATCTCGATTGCCTCCTGATACTTCCCTGCGTTCGAGAGACTTAGGGCCTGCTTGTAGTCCGTAAAAGGGGTGGTCGAACATGACAATAAAAGCGACAGGTCTGCCACGGCGAGCACCAGCAGGAGCAGTGTGCTCACGCACTTGGTTTGCGGCCCTTTAAGCATCTGGGGCAGCAGCAGGGGTCAGGTCTTGCAATCACACATTTTACCTTCTTCCTTGCGGTAATCCACAACAAAAGGTCAGAAGGGGCCGCCCTCACCTTGTAGCTCAACCTGCCAAGGCCGCATCCCCGCACCCGCTGCAAGTTTCGATGGTCTAATTGCTTTGGCAACCAAAGCACACTTGCTTTGCCTGAAGTCGGCGCTGAAATGAATGGTTCGCTGGCGCGACATTAAAACGCATGGTTTAGGTTACTTTTACGCCTGGCCGTCTGCGGTCCCAGGCGCGGGGGCCATGGAAGGAGTTATGAGCTATTCCGAGATGACCTTAACCATCCTGAAGTTTTTCGAGTTCCTCCAGGAATCCCAGGGGCCTCTTGGCAAGTTTCATGGACAAAGAGCGCAGTACCTTGGCCTGGTCCTGATCAGTCTCGGGACCCTGATCCTGATTCCCGCGATCTTCCAAAACCATGGCCAAATGAAAAGGTTGGCTATCCTGGATGGAAAATCGTCATGGTCTCTTTCTCAGGTTGTTGCCATCCTGGTGGGAGGCTTCGGTCTTTTTGCTTTTGCGAGCAGCGTTTTTAGATGGTTCTTTTGATACTCATATAGAGTGGCAAAGCGATTCCCGGATGTACGATGAAGTCCGTGAGTCCTGCACCCCGGTCCGCGCACAATGCCTGACCCTCCACCCTTGACACCGGGCCTTCCTTGCATGAGGTTAAAATCATAGGCCCGGTCACGTGCTGATAAATATGCGAAAAACAGACCTCGTATAAGGAGAATTATGGGTACACAAGACAAGATTCAACGCACGGTCCTTCCCGTCCCGGATCGCTCGTACGCGGGCCCGACGGCCTATGACGCCAAGGACCCTGACGCGAAGTTCCCGCCTATCGAACAGTTACGGCCGCCCGCAGGCGCGCCCAACGTCTTGCTCATCCTTATCGACGACGCCGGCTTCGGCTCGTCGAGCGCCTTCGGCGGCCCCTGCCGGACACCGGCCGCGGAGAAGCTGGCGGCGAACGGCCTGAAATACAACCGCTTCCACACCACCGCCCTCTGCTCCCCCACGCGCCAGGCGCTTCTGACCGGGCGCAACCATCACACGGTCGGCATGGGCGGCATCACCGAGATCGCCAGCGGCGCGCCGGGCTACAGCTCGGTGCTGCCGAACACGTGCGCCCCGCTCGCACGGACGCTGAAGCTGAACGGGTACTCGACGGCCCAGTTCGGTAAATGTCACGAGGTGCCCGTGTGGGAGACGAGTCCCGTCGGACCGTTCGATGCCTGGCCCACGGGCGGCGGCGGCTTCGAGTACTTCTACGGCTTCATCGGCGGCGAGGCGAACCAGTGGTACCCGACGCTCTACGAGGGCACCACGCCGGCCGACCCCAAGAAGACGCCCGAAGAGGGCTACCACTTCATGGAGGACATGACCGACAAGGCCATGGCCTGGATCTCTCAACAGAAGGCCCTCGCGCCCGATAAGCCCTTCTTCGCGTACTTCGCTCCCGGGGCCACCCATGCGCCCCACCACGTGCCGAAGGAGTGGGCCGACAAGTACAAAGGCACGTTCGACCAGGGCTGGGACAAGCTCCGCGAAGAGACCTTTGCCCGGCAGAAGGCACTCGGCGTCATTCCGGCGGACTGCCGGCTGACCTCGCGTCACAAGGAGATCCCCGCGTGGGACGACATGCCGGAGGCGATCAAGCCCGTGCTGCGGCGGCAGATGGAAGTCTACGCGGGCTTCATGGAGTACACCGACCACCACGTGGGCCGTCTTCTCGATGGCCTTTCGAGGCTCGGCATCCTCGACGACACGCTCGTCTACTACATCATCGGAGACAACGGCGCTTCGGCCGAGGGCACCCTGAACGGCACCTTCAACGAGATGCTTAACTTCAACGGCATGTCCGCCGTCGAGACACCGGAGTTCCTCAATGCCCGGATCGACTCACTCGGCGGGCCGGAGTCCTACAACCACTACGCCGTCGGCTGGGCGCACGCCATGGACACGCCATACCAGTGGACCAAACAGGTCGCTTCGCACTGGGGCGGCACGCGCAACGGCACCATCGTACACTGGCCGAAGGGGATCGAGGCAAAGGGCGAGACGCGGTGGCAGTTCCACCATGTTATCGACGTGGCGCCGACGATCCTGGAGGCGGCGGGGCTGCCCGAGCCGATCTCGGTGAACGGCGTGCAGCAGCGGCCCATCGAGGGCGTGAGCATGCTCTATTCCTTCAATGACTCCAAGGCCGCCGAGCGGCACGAGACACAGTACTTCGAGATGTTCGGCAACCGGGGCATCTACCACAAGGGTTGGACGGCGGTGACGCGGCACAAGACCCCCTGGCTCCTTGTGGGCGAGAAGACCCCCGCCTTCGACGACGACGTCTGGGAGCTCTACGATACGGAAAAGGACTGGAGCCAGACCGACGACCTGTCCGGTAAGATGCCCGAAAAGCTCCACGAGCTGCAGCGCCTCTGGCTCATCGAGGCGGTCAGGTATAATGTGTTGCCCCTCGACGATGATCTCGCGAAGCGCATGAACCCGGACACCGCCGGCCGGCCGACGCTGATCAGGAGGAAGAAGCAGCTTCTTTTCGGCGGCATGGGGCGCCTGTCGGAGAACTGTGTCGTCAACATCAAGAACAAGTCCCACGCCGTCACCGCCCAGATCGACGTGCCGGACTCCGGCGCCGAGGGCGTGATCGTCGCCCAGGGGGCGAACATCGGCGGCTGGAGCCTGTACGCGAAGGGCGGCAAGCTTAAGTACTGCTACAACCTGGGCGGCGTGCAGCGCTTTTACGTCGAGGCAGGGGTCCCGATCCCCGCGGGCGAGCACCAGGTGCGCATGGAGTTTGCCTACGCGGGCGGCGGCCTGGGCAAGGGCGGCAAAGTCACCCTGTACACCGACGGCAGGAAGGTCGGCGAAGGGGCCGTTGCCATGACCCTGGCCATGGTCTTCTCAGCCGACGACGGCTGCGACGTGGGCGAGGATTCGGGCGCTCCGGTCTCCGAAGACTACGGTCCGCGCAACAACGCCTTCAACGGCCGTGTCAAAGGGGTGGAGATAGCCATTGCCGACGCCGCCGAGAACGCGGATCACCTGGTCTCGCCCGAGGACGCCATTCGCATCGCGATGGCGCGGCAGTAAATAGGATGACCGGCCCACCCGAGGTGAGCCGCCGGTCACGAAAGCCCTTCCGTAACTCTTTATGGTGCGGTATGCGGCTGAAATGGCGCGTCTCCCGCTTCCTCTGCGCCAACGCCCGTTGCCTGCCGGCCGGTACCGCCCTGAGACATACCCACGGGGGCCTCGCTCAGGAAAGCGGCATCCTGGTCAGCGGCCTGGGCGGGCGGCTCATAGGCTGACTTGTCGACCGTCCACCAATTGGCGGCGCAGCCGGAAAGGGCCGGAAGGGCGAGAAGCACGCCTCCGAGGACAATCATCGAGAGCTTGATATCGCTCATGGTCTGTCTCCTTGCCTTGCGATTTTAACCTTGTACAGCGAAGACCGGGTGTCAAGGGACGAGGGTGGAAATCGAGGGCATTCCGTTCCCTGGGCTGTTTCGCTCACCCTTCCATTATTGGCGGCCTTGCGTCACATCCCCGGCGAACCGCTCCCGGAGAAACTCGTAGATATTGTTTCCGATGGACAGGCCGAGGTCAATGAACTCCGGACCAAAAACCTTACCCGTATGGGACCGAAACGTGGCTTTAATGCGCGCTATCTCTTCCATCCCCTTCGGAAACCGGGGAAGGGCGGCCCCGACCGGCGTGCGGGCGAAGCGAAGCATTTCCCAGACTGTTACCGTGAAATTGTCCGCTCCCCAGCGGAACTTGTCCGCGTCGTACAGCGCATCGCTGATGAGCTTGCCCGTGGCCGACACTATGACCGGAGGCTCGACGAAGGCCTCGTGGTTTGCGATGGCCTGGATTACGTACAGCCTGTCCTTTTCCGGCATACCGAGGCTATCGAGCAGCGAGCCCGCCGCGACGGCGCCCGAGGCAGCGTGGTTCTTATCTCCCCGTCGCATATCGTGGAGGAGGCCGGCGATCTGGGCCAGGCCCGCGGCCTCGTTCGTGTCGGACGCTTCCAGACCGGTTCTCTCTCTTTCCGCAAACACCAGGGCCCCTGCTTCGAGGGCGACCTTTTCCGCATGGTCGAGCCTGTGACCCGGGTTCCGGGAGAGATGTCGATCAAGGGCCTTGCGACAGCGGGCGACGAGGGGAGCCTGTCGATAGATCCTTTGGGAGTCGGCGAGCTGCAGGGAGCAGGACCGGTAAAAACGCGGATCGGGGAAGGAGGCCGCGATACGCCGGGAAGCGCTCATCATTTCGTCGTAAATATCCACCATTCGTCCTCTCCCGAGTCGAAGTCGTTACATGGGGAGCTCACGAAAAAGCGGGAAGCCCTTGCGGCTGATCCGGAACAATATATTGTCCACGCTTAGACTATTTTAGACGTTAATTGAGTATTGTCAAGATTATAGAAAGAACGGTTTAAGGAGACAGGCTGCGGAACGATAAAATCGCCGGGCAGTGAATCTCGTCAGCGGCCTGCCGTCTTTAAAGAGAATGTCTTAAGCTCATAAGAGGGAGTTACCGGAGAACAAGGAGGCTTTCCATGAAATATTTCAGGGCGGCGGCGATGACGGCCGCGCTGGCCTTCGCTGTTTCCTGTGCCGGTGGAAACGTGCGATCGGGGGAAGGCGTCGAGGTCGGCACCGGCGCCGGTGCGGTGTGGGGAGTCGCGCAGGATGACGGTTTGAAGGTCTTTAAGGGCATCCCGTACGCAAAGCCGCCAAAAGGTGACCTTCGCTATGCGCCGCCGCAGGAGCCGGCCCCCTGGAAGGGGACATTCCACGCGACCGCCTTCGGACCGTGCTGCCCGCAGCTTCCGGACCCGGGCGAGGCGGCATCCGGGTTGCGTCAGGACGAAGACTGCCTGAGCCTGAATATCTGGACGCCGGGGACCGATAACAGGAAAAGGCCCGTAATCGTGTACCTTTACGGCGGCGCCTTCAATTATGGGGGCGCCGCGGACCCGCTTTACGACGGGTCGGCCTTTGCCAAAAGGGGAGACGTTGTCTTCACGACCGTCAATTACCCGGACACATCCGCGTAAACCCGCTTTTTCCCTTACCGGGCGTGCACGCTGCCGGGGAGAAGGGTTAAATTGTAATCAGACGCCTTTCAGCGATCGTTACCGAGTAATAAAGGAAGGGGTAGCGTTGCATGAGGGATTGCAACGCGATAAAGGGAATGGAATCAAATAACGACCTTTCTTGGTGAGGGAGGAGCGATGGATGTGACAATGCTTTCACGGCTACAGTTTGCGGCGGCCACCTATTTTCACTTTCTCTTTGTGCCCCTGACGCTCGGGCTTTCCATCCTTCTTGCCATTATGGAGACGCGGTACCTACGGACGGGCGATATGGACTACAAGAGGATGACCAAATTCTGGGGGAAGCTATTTCTGATAAATTTTGTCGTCGGGGTCGTGACCGGCATCACCCTCGAATTTCAGTTCGGTACCAACTGGTCCCGGTATTCGCGCTACGTGGGCGACATTTTCGGCCCCCTCCTCGCCGTCGAGGCCACGGTTGCCTTCTTTCTCGAATCGACCTTCATTGCCGCATGGGCCCTGGGCTGGGACCGCCTCTCACGCAAGGCGCACGCGACCGTTATCTGGCTCGTGGCCATTGCCGCCAACCTCTCCGCCGTCTGGATCCTCATCGCCAATGCCTGGATGCAGCACCCCGTCGGATACGTGATGAAGGACGGCCGCCCCGTCCTGTCCGATTTTCTCGCGATAATAAGTCAGAAGTACGCATGGCTGACGATTTTCCATACCCTCAGCGCGGCCTATGCCGTGTCGGGCTTCTTTGTCATGGGGGTGAGCGCATATCATATCCTGCGCACGCAGTTTCCCGGGATTTTTCAGAAGTCCTTCAGGATGGGACTTGCGATGGCGCTGGTATTCACTATTCTCGTCGCCCTGAACGGGCACGAGGACGCGGTGAATCTCGCGGTCGCGCAGCCGGCGAAGATGGCCGCCCTGGAGACCCACTGGAAGACGCAGGAAAAGGCCCCGATCTATCTGCTGGCGGTACCCGATGAGGCGCACGGCCGCAACAGCGTCGAGATCGGCCCGATACCGGGCGCCTTGAGTATTCTGGCTTTTCTCGACCCGAATGCCAGGGTGACGGGTCTCGCGGATATCCCCGCGGATGAGAGGCCCCCCGTCACGGCGACCTTCGTCTCCTTCCGCCTGATGGTCACCCTGGGGACGGTCATGCTGCTGCTCGCCATCATTGCTTTGTGGCGCCGCAACAGGCTCGACTCCAGTCCCCGTCTTCTCCGGACGCTGCTGTGGTTCATCCCTTTTCCATACCTGACGGTATTATTGGGATGGACGGTCGCCGAAGTGGGAAGGCAGCCGTGGATCGTCTACGGCCTTCTGAGGACGTCGATGGCTTCTTCGCCCGTTGACGCGTCGCAGGTCGTCGTTTCGCTCGTCGCGTTCATTCTGTTGTACGGACTGATCGGCGCCACGGCCTTCTGGCTGATGGCGCGGTGGGTGCGCAAGGGGCCGGAATCCGTCATGAAGGCCGACCTTTAAGGAGGTTCGATATGCTCGAAACCACGTGGTTCGTGATATGGGGTGTTCTTTGGGCCGTCTATTTCATGCTGGACGGCTTCGACTTCGGCGTGGGTATGCTCTTCCCGTGGCTGGGTAAGACGGACGGGGAGAAGCGCGCGATCCTCGGGTCCATCGCTCCTTTCTGGGACGGCAACGAGGTCTGGCTGATCACGGCGGGCGGTGTCACCTTCGCCGCTTTCCCCGGCGCATACGCGGTGCTTTTCAGCGCGCTTTACAGTCCGCTTATGATCGTCCTGTTCGCCCTCATAGTCAGGGCCGTTTCCTTTGAGTTCCGGGAGAAGATCGATCACCCGTCCTGGCGCGCCCTCTTCGGCGCGGGCATCTTTCTCGGCAGCATACTGCCCGCCATTCTTTTCGGCGTGGCCTTCGCGAATATATTCATGGGCATTCCGATCGATGCCGAAGGGGTGTACCGGGGGAGCATCTTCACGCTTCTCAACCCTTACGGGCTCGCGGGCGGGGTCTTCTTTTTCCTGCTGTTCGTCATGCACGGCGCCCTTTGGATAGCGGTCAGGTCGGGGGCGGCCGTTTCCGGGCGGGCCGTGGTCCTCTCGGAGCGCGTCTGGGTGCCTCTCACCCTCGTAGCCGTGCTTTTCCTCGTCCTTACCGCCGTTTACACGAGGCTGTGGGCAAACTACGCCGTGTTGCCGGTCCTGCTGGTCGTGCCGGCCGCGGCGGTGGCCTCCCTGCTCGCCGAAAGATACTACATAAAAAAACGGCTTTTGCGAAGGGCCTTCTTTTCTTCGGCGATCGTCATCGGCACGTCCGTTCTCTTCGGGGTCCTCGGCTTGTTCCCGGACCTGCTGCCTTCGACCCTCGACCAGGCGTACAACGTGACGGTCCGAAATGCGGCCTCCACGCCGCTCAGCCTCACTATCATGCTCGTCGTCGCTGTCATTGTCGTGCCCGTGGTGATACTCTATCAGACCTGGGTTTACCGGCTCTTCCGTCAAGGGGTTGCCGCACCGGATTCGACCGGGTCGGCGTCGGAAGAAGCCTACTGAAGTGTGGAGGCGCGATGGTTAAGGGTGTGGAGTTTATACTGAACCGGAAACGGGTGCGGGTGGAGACGGACGACGAGCGCATGCTCCTGTGGGTGCTGCGGACGGACCTCGCCCTTACCGGGACGAAATACGGCTGTGGAGAGATGCAGTGCGGGGCATGCACGGTGGTGATCGACGGGAAGGCGGCGAGGTCGTGCCAGACGCCGCTCAAGGAGGTCGCCGGGAAGGAAGTCCTCACCATCGAGGGGTTGGAGACAAACGGCAGCCTCCATCCGCTCCAGCGGGCCTTTGCGGAAATGGGCGCCCTCCAGTGCGGGTTCTGCACGCCCGGCATGATAATGAACGCCTATGCCCTGCTCATGGAACATCCGACGCCCACGGAGGCCGATATCATCGGGGGCATGGAGGGCAACCTCTGCCGGTGCGGGGCTCACACGCGGATCGTCAAGGCGATCAAGGCTGCGGCGCCGGAGATGAGGGGAGGCCGGAAATGAAAGAGAAGAAGGGTTTTTCGCCGGGTCGCCGCCGGTTCCTGAAAGGTCTGGGCGGAGGCATCTTCGTGTTTTTCGCGTTCGGGATGCTCCCGGCGCAAGAGAGGCCGCGCCAGGGCAGGGAGCTGCCCGCCGATTTCAACGCTTTTTTGCGGATCGCGCCCGATGGAAGGGTAAGCTGTTTTACGGGCAAGATCGAGATGGGGCAGGGCGTCGTGACGTCCTTCGCCCAAATACTGGCGGAAGAGCTGGACGTGCCCGTGACGTCGGTCGATATGGTGATGGGGGACACGGACCTTTGCCCCTGGGATATGGGCACCTTCGGGTCGCGAAGCACCCGCTTTTTCGGCCCGCCCCTGCGAGAGGCGGCGGCCGAGGCCAGGGCCGTGCTGATCGGGCTGGCCGCGGAGCGCCTCGGCGTCGACAAAGGGCAGCTCGTTGTAGAGGCCGGCGTGGTGCGGGACCGCAAAAACAGTGGAAAACGGATCGGTTACGGCCAACTGGGCCGGGGGAAGACCATCGAGCGCCACGTGACGCCGAAGCCCTCGCCGAAGCGGGTCTCGGACTACAAAGTTGTCGGAAAGGCGACGCCGCACAACGACGGTGTGGCGAAGGTGACGGGCAGGGCGACGTACGCAGGGGACGTCCGTCTGCCCGGCATGCTCTACGCCTGCGTGTTGAAGCCGCCCGCCCATGGGGCAAAGCTGAAAAGCGTCGACACGTCCGCGGTAGAGGGCGACAAAGAGACGATCCTGGTGCGGGACGGCGACCTGATCGCGGTGCTCCACCGATATCCGGACGGCGCGGAGACCGCCATTGCCAAAATAAAGGCCATGTGGGACGTGCCGCGGAGCGACCTCGATCCGAAGACCATCTACCCGCATCTGCTCAAGGTGGCGCCGCCGGGAGAGACGGTGAGCGAAGGGGGAGACCTGAAGGCGGGCGAAAGGCTGGCGCGCAGGACGTTCGATGCGACCTACCGCGACCACTACATGGCGCACGCCGCGATCGAAACGCACACCGCCCTCGCCAGTTTCAAAGGGGGCAGGATGACCGTGTGGGCGTCCACGCAGAACCCCTTCGGGGCGAGAGAAGAGATCGCAGCCGCCCTGGCGCTCCCCGCGGAAAAGGTGCGGGTCGTGGCGCCCTTTGTCGGGGGCGGCTTCGGTGGAAAAACCTTCAACGTGCAGGCGGTGGCGGCATCCCGGCTCGCAAAGCTCACAGGACGGCCCGTGCAGGTGGCCTGGAGGCGCGATGAGGAGTTCTTCCACGACACGTTCCGGCCCGCCGGACTGGCGCACATCGGCTCCGGCGTGAGCGGCGACGGCCGGATCGTGTCGTGGGCCTATGACGTCTATTTCTCCGGTCCGAGAGGGGCGGGGCAGCTCTATGCGATACCGAACCACCGTGAGCTGTCCCACGGCCATTACACCGGCATCACCGGCGCGCACCCCTTCCGCACGGGCGCATGGCGGGCGCCGGGCTCAAATTTCAACACCTTCGCAAGGGAGTCCCACATCGATATGACGGCATCGTCGCTCGGCATCGATCCCGTCGAGTTCCGCCTCAAGAACCTCGGTGAAAAGCGGATGGCGGCTGCGCTCACCGCTGCCGCGGAGAGGTTCGGGTGGAAAAAGGGCGCGACCCCCAGCGGGCGCGGGTTGGGCGTCGCCTGCGCGGAAGACGCCGGGACTTACGTGGCCGCCATAGGGGAAGTGGACGTCGACCGGACATCGGGACGCGTGCGGGTAAAGCGCATCGTCTGCGCCCAGGATATGGGCGCCGTCATCAACCCGGACGGCGCCGCTGCCCAGATGGAAGGCGCCCTCTTCATGGGGCTGGGCCAGGCCCTGACGGAAGAGGTCCCGTTCAAAGGGGGAGCGGTGCTCGTGAAGAACTTCGACACCTACGAGATACCGCGCTTCTCGTGGCTGCCGCGGATCGAGACGGTGCTGGTCGAGAACAATGAGGTGCCGCCGCAAGGCGGCGGGGAGCCGCCCATTACCGTGGTGGCCGCGTCTATCGGCAATGCCATCTTCGATGCCGTGGGCGCCCGCCTCTTCGACCTCCCCATGACGCCGGAACGGGTGAAGGAGGCGATGGCCGGGAGGCGGGCCAAATCTTGACAATCCCGGCGCCTGCTC
Organism: Syntrophaceae bacterium; assembly: GCA_003165115.1. Lineage (GTDB taxonomy): Bacteria > Desulfobacterota > Syntrophorhabdia > Syntrophorhabdales > WCHB1-27 > BOG-1155. Next base: position 10,853 of record PLSJ01000183.1, read on the forward strand.
CTACAATCAAGAATACCGTGTTGCCCTGGGGGTGGTAGTGAAAAGACTTTTATTGCTTGTCTGCCTTGCCGCCGCGGGCGTCCTGCCCCTGTTTTCCCCGGCCGCCGCGGCCCTTGCCGACCATGTAACCGAGGTGACCCTTGCGAACGGCCTGAAAGTCATTCTCCTGGAGAACCATAAAGCCCCCCTCGTGACCTTCCAGGTGTGGTACAGGGTGGGCTCCCGCAACGAGCAAACGGGGAAGACGGGCCTTTCTCATATGCTGGAGCATATGATGTTCAAGGGGACGGAAAAGATAGGTCCGGACGTGTTTTCGCGTATCATCGCCCAGAACGGCGGCGACGACAACGCGTTCACCTCGACCGATTTCACCGCCTATTTCGAGAATATGAGCGCCGACCGCGTCGGCATACCGGTAGAGCTGGAGTCGGACAGGATGCACGGTCTTCTCCTGAGAGAGGAGGACTTCAAGACCGAGCGGCCCGTGGTAATGGAAGAGCGGCGGATGAGGACGGAAGACAAGCCCAAGGCCGTGATGGGCGAGCAACTGGCGGCTGCCGCCTTTTTGATCCAGCCCTATCACTGGCCCGTCATCGGCTGGATGCAGGACATAGCCCGATACACGGTCGATGACCTGAAGAGTTACTACAAGACCTACTACCTTCCGGTAAATGCGGTTGTCGTGGTTGCGGGCGATTTCAGGAAAGAGTCGCTCCTCCCCATGATCGAAAAGGCGTTCGGGCCGATCCCGGCCGGCGTCGCCCCAGACCAGCGGAGAGATAAGGAAGAGCCCCAACTGGGCGAGCGGCGGATCGTCGTCCGGAAGGAAGCCCAGCTCGCGTCGGTCGAGATGACGTACCACGTACCCAACCTGCACTCGCCGGACAGCTACGTGCTCGAAGTGATCGCCTCGCTCCTGTCGGGCGGCGAGAGCTCGAGGCTCAACCAGACGCTGGTGCGGGATAAGCAGCTCGCCCTGAGCGTTGCGGCCGATAACGAGCTTGTCTCCAGGGACCCGAACCTGTTTTCCGTATCGGCCGATGTGCTGCCGGGAAAAACCACGGATGTCGTCGAGAAGGCCCTGCTGGCCGAGATAGAGCTTCTGCAAAAAACACCCGTGGGGGCACGCGAGCTGGAAAAGGCGAAAAACCAGTTAGAGGCGGGTTTTACCTTCGCCCAGGATTCGATCTTCGCTCAGGCCATGATGATTGCCACGTATGAGATCGTCTCGTCCTGGCGGGACGCCGACAAGTATGTTCCCGCCATCCGGGCGGTGACGGCAGCCGATGTGAAAAGGGTCGCGCAAAAATACCTTGTGCCCGAGAACTGCGTCGCCGCGCGTCTCGTTCCGATCCCTTCCACACAGCAAAAGCCCGTGGAACAAGGCTCTCCGAAACAAGAACAAATCGTGAGGTGAGGAGATAGGATGAGAAGGATCGCATCGTCCGTCTGCGTCGCTTTATTTTGTGTCGTTGCTTCATGGGGGTCCGCGTTCGCCTTTCCGCCCATTCAGCGGACGGTGCTCGACAACGGCCTGGTCCTCCTGGTGTCGGAGGAGCACTCGCTTCCCTTCATGACGATCAATCTTATGGTCAAGACAGGCTCCAAGGACGATCCGCCGGGAGAGGAGGGAGTGGCGGAGCTGAGCGCCACGAGCCTGCTTTTGGGGGCCGCCGGCAGGACGCTCAAACAGATCAACGAGGAGCTCGATTTCATGGGCGCCAACATGGACACGAGCGCCAATAAAGATTACACCACCGTCAGCCTACGGGTCTTGAAGAAGGACCTGGAACGGGGCTTTTCCATCTTCATGGACGTGCTGACGAAACCCACCTTTCCCGCGGACGAGGTTAAAAAAGAGATATCCCGCACGCTGGCCGCTATCCAGGCGCTGCAGGACAGGCCGGGGGCCGTGGCCGACCGGGCGTTCCAGAAGGCCCTGTACCTGGGAGGCCCGTACGGTCATCCCACGGAAGGCACACGGGAGTCTGTGTCGAAGCTGACCCGCGAGGCTGTAAGACGGTTTCATGGTCTCCATTATCACCCCGACAACGCAATCCTGAGCGTCGTTGGAGATATAGACCAACGTTCTATCGACGGATATATGGCGCCCTGGCTCAAAAAATGGCCGAAGGCAGGACTTTCGGAAAAGCGGATCGAGGTAAAGTTTTCCACCCGTAAAGAGACCATAAAGGTCAACAAGCCGGTGACCCAATCGAACATCGTCATCGGCAACGGCGGGATGAGCCGTGATAATCCGGATTACTACGCGGCCCAGGTGATGAACTATATCCTCGGCGCGGGCAGCCTCACGTCGCGCCTCATGGAGGATATCAGGAACAAGAGGGGGCTGGCTTACTCCGTGGCCAGCGCATTCGAGGCGCGGAAATATCCGGGGCCGTTCATGGTCTTTCTCCAGACAAAGAACAGCTCGGCGAACGAGGCAATCAAGGCGGCCATGGAGAACCTGGAGCGGGTGCGCACCGAGCTTGTCTCTGAAAAAGAGCTGGAGGACGCGAAGAAGTACCTCGTCGGAAATTTCCCTCAAAGGTTCAGCACCCAGTCAAGGATCGCCTCATTCTTCGCGCAGGTCGAATACTACGGTCTCGGTCTTGACTATCCTGAAAAGTATCCTTCCCTTATCAACGGCATCACGAGGCAGGACGTGCTCAGGGTGGCGCGGGCTTATGTCCGCCCCGACGAGTCCGTTACCGTGGTCGTCGCCGATTTGAAAGAGGCGGGGCTGAAATAACGGCCTTTTCCGCGAACGCATGTTTACTGCGTCGTCGCATGAATCCCATGAAAACCATTTCACAGGAGGCGGACAATGAAGGTGCGTATCGATAAGGAAGCGTGTGTGGNNGAGATGAGACGTGTGTGGCGCTCTGCCCCGAGATTTTCAAGATGGACGACGAGGTGGCCGCGACCATAATGGAAGAGGTGCCTCCCGACCTTCAGGAGTCGTGCAGAGAGGCGGCCGATGCGTGTCCCGTAGAGGCCATTATTATCGAGGAATAGGCCGCTCCCTCTTCGGGCGGGCGAGGGATGTTCCGGCTTCCGGCAGTGAGGGCGGCTTTTGCTAACCCGTCGGAGAGAACCGCCGCCCGCAATCTTGATTCTCCGGTTTGGAGCACTATATTTAATCAAGGCGGCAGGGAAACATCCTCTCGCGGAGGTGAGAATGAAAAACTTCTTGATGCGGACACTGGTTGCGTATCTTGTCGTAGCGATGTTTATGATAGGTATCACCCCGCAGGCCGACGCAGGATTCAGCCCTTCGCAATTGGTGGGAGCAGGTGCTGCCGGCAGGGACGCGGACGTGCAGCACGTCCGGTCTTTCCTGGAAATGAAGGTTGTAGCCGACCGCTTCGGACAACTGGGATTCACTCCCGGTGAGGTGGAGGCGCGCCTCAGCGCGTTGACGGACGAACAGGTGCACCAGATAGCCCTCAAAGTGGACCAGGTGAAGGTGGGGGGCGACGGTATAGGCGTCGTGATTGCCGTCCTCGTTATAGTGGTGCTCGTGCTCGTGATCCTTCGCCTGGTCAGAATGATATGAAACGCATCCGGCGGCGGCCCTGATTAGAGAGGCTTTTCCACAGAAGACGGGGCGGGTCCCCAAAAGAGGAGGTACTCATGCTGTACTGGGCGGTCGTTTTTCTCGTCGTCGCCATCATCGCGGGGATATTCGGCTTCACGGGAATCGCCGGTGTCTCCGTCTCGATTGCCAAGGTCCTTTTCTTCGTCTTTATCGTGTTGTTCGTTATTTCCCTGGTCCTGGGGAGAAGGACACCCACCCCGCCGGTATAGGGGTCGGATTTAAGGCACGCATGGCGCTTTCGTTTTTGCCGTGCGCCGAAAGGGGCGGTGGCGGTACGCACGGGATCTATGGGAAAAGGGCGGCAGTCTCTTGTGAACCTCCAAAGCGGACCGACCGGAAGGAGGTCTTATGAATATCCACCTCGCTTTCCAGCCTTTGGTATCCCTGATCGCCGGGATCTTGATCCTCATAATGCCCAGACTGCTCAATTTCGTGGTCGCCATCTATCTTATTATCATAGGGATATTGGGGCTGACCGGATGACCGGGCTTCTTTTCGCACGGGGGCCGGGTGTGTTAGACTTATGCAAGGAAGGAGGATACGCATATGGCAGGTGAAGAAGGCTATGGTGAAGAGGGGTACACGGTAGTGGGGGCCGAACACTACACGGCCTATGAAGGCCATGGCGGCCTGTCCGTCGCCCTTTTTTTTCTTCTCGGCGCCGTGGCCGGAACAGGGCTGGGCTTATTGCTCACGCCACAGTCCGGCTGGAAAACGAGGCGGCAGATAAAGGAGGCGTCGAAGGAGGCCAAAGCAATGTTGGGCTTCTACTCCTCACGGGTGCTCAACAAGGTGGGAGTGACCCTCGATAAAGGCAAGGGATTGATCCGTGAAGGGAGACCTTTGCTGCTCACGGCAATCGAAGCCGGCAAGGAAGCATATGAAAGGGAGAAAGAGCAGAGGACCCAAAGCGGTAAATGATCTGTCTCCAATAACGGCGGCCGGCCTTCCTTTCGGGAACCCGGCCCGATGCCCGCCTATCTGAGGTACGCCCCCCACTGCTTCGCGACGGCGCGGATATAGCCTTCGGGGACGTCCGTCAGGACGCGGTTGTGCCCGGGCAAAAGCACCTTCACTTTAAGGTCCGAGAGCCTCAACAGGGAGTCGTTCAGGGCGCGCGCATTCGCACCGTGAAGGTCGAACCGCCCGATGCTATAGTCGGCATAGACGACATCACCGGGTATCAATATCCCGTTCGCCGCATCGTAAAGCGCGATGCCGCCGGCCGAGTGGCCGGGGATATGGAGGACCGTCCAAGCCTCTCCGCCTATCCGCAGCTCTTCCGCGTCCTCGATCCGGTGATCTACTTTGAAGGTGAAGGCGCCATCCTTCAGACGGTACTGCGTTTGGCACATCTGCCTGAACATGTCCATGCCGTAAACCGTGCTCTCGTCTCCGCGCTCGAGAGGCTCCGCCTCCAACGTGTGCACCCACACCTCGGCAGAGGGGATGGCATCGAGGATCTCTCTGAGACAACCGATATGGTCGAGGTGGGTGTGGGTCATGATCACCCGCTTTATATCGGCCGGACGAACGCCCGCTTCGGTGAGGGCGCTCATCTTGTATCTGCCCTTGCCCATGAGGCCGGCGTCAACCAGGGAAAGGTCTCCGGACTGAGGCTTGCCGAGCAGGTAGACGTGGGCATCGGGGATCATTTCGTCCTGGCCGGGTATGAAAAAGAGCGAGTCGGTGATTTTAACCATGTGATTCATCTCCTGGGAAAGGCAAGATGGCTCTCGCCGAATGGGACTACAGCCCTTAAAATAATCCATCCACGGCGTATTTTCAAGCTCTTTCCCGCGCTTCGACCTTTCGGCCGTCGAGCGGCGCACGACCCTTTACATAGTCTGCGGAAATGGTTATTTTTCTACAGGAACGTTTGTCGGGGTTAGTCGAGGGGTTAAATCTCAGGGTGAGGGGTGGAGGCATGGGAGCGAACGAAATACTTTTCGGTCTGATTACCGCGGCAATTATCGCATTAGTGATCTTTTTGATCTGGTTCATCGTGAAGCTGATAGGCACCGCAAGGGCGTTGAGCGCATTAATCGAGACTGCGGATCAGGCGTTGAAGGAAGCAAGCGGCGTGGATCAGGCATTGAAAGATGCAATCGGTGAGATAAGCCAGAACCTGAGGAGTCTGCGTACCATCACCGATGACGTGGGTGCGGTAACGAGTGATTTGAAATCGTTCTCGGGGGCGGTAAGAGGGGTGGGCCAGGGTGTGCAGGGGTTGACGACCAACGTGAAAGAGCTGAGCGACCTGGTCCAGAACCTTGGCAAGGAGACGGTCGCCTCGGTATGTGGCGTGCGGACGGGGATCAAGACGGGTTTCGAGGTCTTTCTAAAGAACCTGCTTGCAGGGAAGTGATGTTGCGCGATTTTGGCATGTAGCCCGGTAAGCTTCTATCACAAACGAAACACAAAGGAGGGAGCAACATGAAGTACGAACAGAATGAATTCGACACGAGCTCGGGATCATGGCTACTCTCGTTCATACTTGGCGGATTAATCGGGGCAGCCGTTGCCCTGCTCGTCGCGCCCAGGTCGGGGCGTCAGACGAGAGAACAGATCAAGGACCTTGCGGAGGATGCGAAAGAGAGGGCAGAGGACTACTACGATAAGGCCAGGGGTCAGATTTCGACAGCCATGCAAAAAGGGGCGGAGATCCTGGAGCAGAAGAAAGCGGAAGTCGAGTCGCGTGTAAGCGGGGTCAAAGAGGCATATCGCAAAGCCACGGGCACGACGGCCGCCGAGTAGAAGAGTTTTGGCCCCGCGCAGGGACCCGCGCGCTCACGTTCCGCGGGTTCCGCGCACAATGCGGTCTTTCTCAACCTATATGATCAAACCGATGAGGTTCATGATCAGCCACTGAATAAACGTAATCAGAGGGTCGAGGACGCCGAGATAGAGTAGGCCTATAATGATAAAGAAGCCATAAGGTTCAAGCCTCTGGAGCGTATACTGGAAGCTCCTGGAGGAAAACCCCATGAGGATCTTCGAGCCGTCGAGGGGCGGAATCGGGATAAGGTTGAAGGAAGCAAGCATGATGTTTATCTGCGCGAGGTACTGAAGGCCCCTCGCGATCGGGCTGAAGAGCGTGAAATGAACGGTGCTGAGGACCAGGAGCGCGAGGAAGGCGAGAATGATGTTCGCCATGATCCCGGCGGCCGAGACGAATATGAGGCCCTTGCGATGGTCTCGCAGGTTATTGAAGTTGACCGGGACAGGTTTGGCCCATCCGAAACCGAAAATAAACAGCATGAGCGTGCCGACGGGGTCCAGATGGCGGCGCGGGTCCAGGCTTAAGCGCCCGAGCCACCGCGCCGTTGAATCCCCCATTTTGTCCGCTACCCAGCCGTGAGCCACTTCATGAATGATGACCGAATAGAGTAGGGGGATCGCAAGGAGGATAAAGGTGACGGGGTCCGAAAGGAGCAGCCTGATAAGTCCCATTGCCCGTTAGTATCACATAAAGGCCGTACAATTGCAATTGCACAGCCAAGCTCCCAGGGCAAACGCATTTGGAAACT
>PLSJ01000207.1 GCA_003165115.1 Syntrophaceae bacterium
CCGCTGATGCTGAAGAAAGGCACGTCGGCCTCACCCGCGATAGCCCTGGCGAGCAGGGTCTTCCCTGTCCCCGGCTGGCCGACGAGGAGCACGCCCTTCGGTATCCTTCCGCCTAGCCTGGTAAACCTCTTCGCATCCCGGAGGAACTCGATGATCTCTCCAAGCTCCACCTTCGCCTCTTCGATGCCCGCCACGTCCTGGAAAGTGACCTTGTTCTCCTTGCCGTTCGACAGGCGTGCCCTGCTCTTGCCGAAGGCGAGCGCCTTGCCTCCGCCCGCCTGCATCTGCCGCATGAAGAAAATCCAGACGCCGATGAGCAGGAGCATGGGGAACCAGGAAACGAAAATCGACTGCCATATGCCCGAATCGTCGTCGGGTTTCGCCTGTATCGTGACCTTGTGCTGCCGCAGGAGCTTCACGAGCTCCGGGTCGTCGGGGGCGAAGGTCTTGAAGTCACGGCCATCCTTCATGACGCCCGTAATGTTCTTCCCCTGGATGACGACGGACGAAACCTGGTCCGCCGAGATCGATTCGGCGAAATCGCTGAACGCCACGTTTTCGAACTGTTTTCTCGGCTTGTGGTAGATATTGAACAGAAAGAGGATGAGGAGGATGATAAAAAGCCAGATAAATACGCCTTTATTGAAGGGGTTGATTGTCTTATTCTTCATGCCAAGGGTTTTAACATAAAATCGGTCTATTTTCAATAGACTGGCAGCGGCCTCTCCCTGCCCGGTCTTTCTCCGAAGGGCCTGAAACATGAGTATAATAGCGTATAATAATTGATAAGCGGTTCATCTTCCCGGAAGCCGGACCCTCCGTCCGGGGCATCGCGTCGGGCGGACGACACCGTTTTTTAGTGCGTAAGGCGGCGTTTCACAGCCCCAGGAACGCCTTCCGGACGACCTCCGAGTCGAGCAGCTCCTTGCCGGGCCCTTCGAGCACTATCCTTCCCGTCTGGACGACATAGGCCCTGTCGCAGATGTCGAGCGCCGCCTCCACGTCCTGCTCGACGAGCAGGACGGTCACGCCGTTCTTCCGTATCTCGCCGATCACTTCGAATATCCTGTCGACGAGTATCGGCGCAATCCCCCAGGACGGCTCGTCCAGCATGAGGAGCTTGGGCTTGCTCATCAGGCCCCGGCCTATGGCGACCATCTGCTGCTCGCCGCCCGAGAGCGTCTTTGCCTTCTGGGCCGCACGCTCTTTCAGGATGGGGAATATGGAGTAGACGTATTCCATCCGCTCCTCGACCTCTTTCTTGTCGGCCACGAGATAGGCGCCGAGAAGCAGGTTCTTGTAGACGCTCAGGAAAGGGAAGAGGCGCCGCCCCTCTGGCACGTGCGAGATGCCGAGGCCGACGATCCTGTGGGCCTCCAGCCTCGTGATGTCTCGCCCCTCGAAGGTCACCTTCCCCGAGACGGGGTGGAGGATGCCGCTCACCCCCTTCAGGATGGTCGACTTGCCGTTGCCGTTGCCGCCGATGAGCGCGACGATCTCGCCCGGCCCCACGCGGAAGGAGACGGACTCCACCACCCTGACGCCGTTATAGGAGAGGTCTACGTGCTCTACGCTCAGCATACTTGACTCCGAGATACGCCTTTATCACCTTTTCGTCCTTCACGATCTCGCGGGGCGGCCCTTCGGCGATTTTCCGGCCGTAATCGAGCACGACCACCCTGTCCGCCACGGGCATGATGCCTTCCATCACGTGCTCCACGAGGATGAGCGTGATGCCCATGCCCTTGAGACGGCCCACGAGCTCCGTCGTCTCTCTCACCTCCTGGATGTTGAGGCCCGCCATGACCTCGTCGAGGAGGAGCACCTCCGGCCCCGTGGCAAAGGCCCGGGCCACCTCCAGCCTCTTCTGCTCCGATATGGTGAGGGAGGTGGCCGTCCGGTCCAGCTTGTCGGAAAAGCCGAACAGCCCGGCCACCTCCTCCGCCCTGGCGCGCGCCTCCTTCGTCCTCTCATGCTTCAGGAAGGCCCCTATCATGATGTTCTCGAGGACGCTCATCTCTTTAAAGACCCTGACGATCTGGAACGTGCGGCCGATGCCCCTGCGGCAGGCGGCCTCGGGCGTGTCGTTCGTGATCTCCCTGTCGTGGAAGAGGATCCGCCCCTCGGTCGCCCTGTAAAAGCAGGAGATGCAGTTGAAGAGCGTCGATTTGCCCGCGCCGTTCGGCCCNNCGTTAGGGCCGATCAACCCGATCACTTCGCCTGGGTCGACGGCGAGAGAGACGTCCTGGTTGGCCGCGAGCCCCCCGAAACGCTTCGTCACGTGCTCCAGCCGCAATATCGCGCTCATCGGCCACCTCGCGCGAAAAGACCGAAGAGACCCTGGGGTCTCAGGATCGCGACGGCGATCATGATCAAAGAATAGAGCATGAGGTCGATCCCCTGGCCTTCGCTGCCCAGGTAGACGCGCGTCAGCTCCACGAGGGGTATGAAGACGAACGACCCGATCACGGGACCGAAGAGCTTTCCGAGACCGCCGATGAGAGAGATGATGCACAGGTCGATAGATATCATCAGCCCGAAGGTGCTCGGGGGGTCTATGTAAAGCACGTACTGCGCATAAAAGGTGCCGCATATGGAAGTAAGGACCGCCGACAGGCAGAAGGCGTACAGCTTGTACTTCCGGATGTTGATGCCGACGCTCCTGGCGCCGTCGGGGTCGTCCTTGATGGCGCGGAGGTAATACCCGAGCCGGCTCCGCTCCACCAGGAAGGCCACACCTATGGCGAAAAGGAACATGGCGAGCATGATGTAGTAATAAGGCAGCTTCGTCGCGTGGAACTCGAAGTTCCTGAAGGATTGCGGCAGAATGGGAAGGTAGATGCCGACGGCCGCGCCCACGAAATCCCAGACCATGAAAAGGCCCATCATGATCTCCCCGATGGCGATGGTGGCTATGGCAAAGTAGTGCCCCTTGAGCCTGAAGCAGGGATAACCGACGACAACGGCGAGGACGAGGGATGCGACGCAGCCCGCGGCCATGCCCGTCCACGGGGAGAGGCCCGCCTTTGTCAGCAGGACCGCCGAGGCGTAGGCGCCGACGCCGAAAAAGGCCGCGTTGCCGAAGGAGACCTGGCCGCCGTAGCCGCCGATGATGTTCCACCCGATGCTCATGACCGCGTACATCATGATCATGATCAAGAGGTGTCTCGGGAAGGGGTTGCGGAAAAAGAGAGGAAAGACGATGAGGAGGGCCACGAACACGAAAAACAGGCAGAGCCCCTTCTTCATCGCTCCCTCACGCCTTGCCGAGCAGCCCCTGCGGCCTCGCAAGGACGACGACGAGATAGAGGCCGAGGACGACGACGAATTTGATCGAAGGGGCGAGGAGGTAGCCGGCCATCACCTCTACCAGCCCCACGGCGATGCCAGCGATGAAAGCCCCCGCGATGCTCCCGAAGCCGCCGAGGGCCACCACGACGAAGGCGATGAGGCCGAAATTGCCGCCCACCTCCGGGAAGACGTAGTAAAAGCTCGACAGGAGGGCCCCCGCCACCCCGACGCTGGCAATCCCGATCCCCCAGGCGAGGGCGAACATGCGGTCACTGTTGATGCCCATGAGGCGGGCCGCCTCCTTGTCCTCGGAGACCGCTTCCAACGCCGCGCCCGCCCGTGTCTTCCTCAGGAACAGGAAGATCAGGCCGTTGCACACGACGGCACCGGCGGCGGCGGCGAGTTGGGGTATGCCGATATAGACGCCGTGGATCTGGAGGCTGCCGCTCAGCACACCGTGGGGGACGGCCCTGTAGTCGGCCTTCCAGAGGAACTGGGCAAGGCCCCGGAGGAATATGAGAAGGCCGAAGGTGACAAAGATTTGCGAAAGCATGGGCGCGTTGATGATCTTCTTGATAAGCAGGTAGTACGTGGCTATCCCCAGGACGAAAAGGGCGAGGGTCACCGCGGGCAGCGAGTAGAGGGGGTCGATCCCGAGGAGGGCGAAACTCCAGTAGGCCAGATACATGGCCAGCATGAGGTAGTCGCCGTGGGCGAAGTTGACGATGTCCATCACGCCGAATATCATCGTCAGGCCCACGGCGATAAGGGCGTACAAAAAACCGATGAGCAGACCGCTGACGACCGTCTGGGAGAATATCTCCATCCTTGACTCTTACCTCTTGTCCCACTTCGGGAAGGGCCAGACCACGTCTTTCGTGGCAAGGTCGAAGGGCCACACGGTATGGTATTTCTCGCCCTGGACCTGGACGATGATGCCTTTCCCCAGCACGTTCTGGTGCGTCTTCTGGTCGAACTTCACGCCGTCCCACGGCATGATAAGCTGGTCCGCCTTCAGGTTCGTCTCCAGGAGGGCCTTCCTGATCTTCGCGGGGTCTGTCGAGCCCGCCCTGTTGATGGCGTCGGCCAGGACGATCATCGCGGTGAAGGCGCGCGAGGAAGAGCCGTCCATGGGCTTACCCGTCCTTTTTTCGAACATCTCGGCCACCGTCTTCAACATGGGTTTCTTCGCCCCCAGGTCGAGGGCCCAGACCTCGCGCGACAAAATGTAATTGGCGTCCTTGCCGAGGGATTTCACGAACTCCGGGTCGATATGGCCCGCGTCGTTCCCCAGGACGGCATCGGGGGCAAAATTGAGCTCTTTGAAGGTCTTCACGGAAAGGATGGCGTCGGCCACGTACGACGTCTGGAGCACGACGCGTCCGTTGAAGCCCTTCAGTCTCTGGATCTCGCTGGTGAGCTGCGTGCTCTTGGCCGGATAGGAGACCAGCCCCGCGACCTTGTAGCCGTACTGCTTCGCGAACTTCTCCACGAACTTGGTGGTGTCCGAGCCGAAGAGCGTGTTTTCGTTGAAGATCGCCACGGGGTCTGTCTCGACGCGCTTCTTCTTTTTCACGTCATTGAGGAACTGGAAGAAGTTCTCGGCGAACAACTGGTCGCTCGGGGTCGTCCTGAAGAACCACTGGAACCCCCTTTCGGTCAGGGTAGGCGACGTGGAGTCGCCGTTGACGAAGGGAATGCCGTACCGCTCGGCCGCCTGGCTCGCGGTGGCCGTCACCGCGCTGTGATAGGCGCCGATAAGGGCGACGACGTTCTCCTGGGTGATAAGCCGCTCCGCCTCGGCCATGCCCACGTCCGGCTTGGCCTGGTGGTCGCCCGAAACGATGACGATCTTCGCCCCGCCCAGGTTCGGGAGGCCTTCCGTTTTCGCCAGGGGCATATTCAGGTTGTATTTATTGTTGATGATGTCGGCCGCAAGCTTCACCCCTTCGAGGAGCACCTGGCCGGTCGAGGCGGCCGGGCCGGTCAAAGGGTATATGACGCCGATCTTTATCTCTTTACCGGCGGCGTCCGCGCGAAATGCGCCAAGACATAAAACGAGGGAAAAAAAGCAGAACAAGGCTATCGCTTTTCTCATGTTAACCCCCAATGATTTTATAAAGAGAGGAGATATAGCCCCTCCTCGCGTTGTTCAGCCTGAGCGCCTCTTCGGGCGTAACGCGGTCGAAGAGGACCTTGTCCTTCGGCTTGAGGTGGGCAAGGCGGTCCAGGTCGACCGATGCCACCACCCCTGCCCTGGCGTAGCCGCCCATGGTCCTCTCGTAAAGGACGATGATCGGCCTGCCGTCGGGCGGCACCTGGACGG
>PLSJ01000176.1 GCA_003165115.1 Syntrophaceae bacterium
GCCGCTTTGCGTCGGAATACGCAGGCAGCCCGGATACGGGCGCAGAGAGCCAAAAAGCCAAGCCCGAAGCGGAAACAGCTCATGGGCATGTGGGGGCTTGTGGAACAACTCCACACAAAGGAGCAACTGAGCTTCCGGGAAATTGCGAAGTTCCTCAAACGGTATAAGCACTTGGGGATCAGTTACATCCACATCCGCAATATCTGGACGGAGCTCAAGGCCGGACATGAAGACCATTGACGATCTGCTCTACCGTAATCCGCGGTTTGAACGAACCATCGAGGAAATAGAACGGACGATTCCCCTGGAAGGCAGGCTGAGCGTCACCATCTGTCACCGGGTAGAAATACTTGCATCCAAGTATACGAATAATGTGCGGGTCGTTCAGCTCCGCAACCGCTTTCAGTGTCTGTCCCATTGGGGATATGTCGTGCTTTCCGACCCGTTGGACGCGATCAGGTTCATGGAGACCCTGAACGCGTTTACGGGCAATCTCCTCGACATTGACGCGATGTATCAGGTGGGAACGGCGGAATTGGGAGTCGTACGGCAGGGAAAGAACCACCTGCTCTCCATGGAGTTCACCGACCACAATGGAGAGGAACTGGATAAGCGATCCTGCAGGATCGTCGCGAGCATCCTGGCCAGGGTGATCGCGACGTGCGAGTTTGTGTGATTCACATTGACGAGGGCATACACCTATGGAAGAGCTTTGGGACATTAAGAGGGTATCCCAGTACCTGGGGATAAAGCGATCGACGCTCTACGCCATGATCGAAAGGAGAGAGATACCCCATTATCGCATCGGCAGGCTAGCCCGGTTCAGGCCGGCGGAGATCGATGCGTGGCTTCTGACGAAGAAACGGGGAACAGAGAAGGCGCCGAGGACGACCAGGCCGGAAGGGCCTCCCCTATCTCCCGCAAGCATCGTGAAGGCCGCCATTGACGAGGTGAACCCGGGACGCTATAATCGTTCTGGGAAATCAGGCCGTATCAAGGGCCTCGGAAAGGAGGGATGATATGGGACTTTACAGAAGAGGCCCGACATGGTGGATGAGCTTTACTTACAATGGACAGCAGGTGAGGCAGTCCACCGAGACAGACGACAAAAAGACGGCGGAGAAGATTTATCACAAGGTGATGACGGATGTGGCGGAAGGGAAGTGGTTTGAGAGGCAGGAACGGACGCGCGGATTTGCCGAGATGATGGAAAAATACATGAAGGAGCACTCGGCAGTGAAAAAGAGATCTACGGCGCGCGATGCAGCGTCCCTGAAGCATTTGCTGCCCTTTTTTGGAATGATGCCACTCCGGCAAATCCGTCCCGGCAACATCAGCGAGTATAAGGCCGACCGACTTGCAGCCGGTGCCGCACCTGGTACGCTCAACAGAGAGCTCGCCCTTATGAAGCATGCTTTTACGCTGTCCGTGAAGGAATGGGGATGGGCCAAGGAAAACCCCGTCAAAATGGTCTCCATGGAGAAAGAGGCACCACACAAAGACCGATGGCTGACCGACGACGAGGAAAAGAGGCTCATCGAGTCATGCCCGGCATGGCTGCGGCACATCGTGGTCTTCGGCGTGGACACAGGCTGCAGGAGGGGGGAGATCCTGTCCCTTTCCTGGAAGTACCTCGACCTCGACAAAGGGGTTGCCATCGTCTTCGGAAAAAAGACAAACGAGTGGCGGGGCGTCCCCCTGACTCGCCGCGTGCGGGAAATGCTGGCGGAGAAGCAGGCGTCCCAGAAAGTGTGGTCGATGCGGAGCAACCCGGTATTCTGCAACCCGGCCGGCCAGCCGGTCAACATCCATGAGCTACGCTGGGCCTTCGAGGTTGCCTTGAGCGAGGCCGGTGTCAGTAATTTCAGGTTTCACGATCTGAGACACAGCTTTGCGACGAAGCTCGCCCAGAACGGTGTTGACCTGTTTACCATCCAGAAGCTTCTCGGTCACAAGTCTTACGCGATGACGGAGCGCTACGCGCACCACTACACCGAAAGCCTCCGGAGAGGCATCGACGTGCTCGACAATTACATGGAGAATCTGCGTCTGAACGAAGCCCCAGGCGGCAAGAACGGAACTGCGCCCGAGCCGTTTATCACAAATTTATCACAATCGGCCAAAAACGCGCTGGACTTGTCGAGGAAAACAACTCGGAAAAAGGTTGATATTACTTAGAATGCGAGAGAGGGGATTTGAACCCCTACGGTTTAACCCGCTGGATCCTAAGGGCATAAAACGCCGAAATCGACATGCTCCCAAAGCCCGCGCAATTCCGTGCAATCCGTTCATTATCAACGGCTTTCCGGTTTTCCCCGTATCGGCAGAAATCGGTGAAAAACGGTCTTATTCAGAACGCCACAGACATAACATAGTCATAAAAAGCGCCTGCTCGGAAATAGATGATCGTTGGACCGCGCATCCGTGTCCCCGGCCAGCCAAAGGGGAGCCTCTACACGCCGTGATATCCCATCTTACATTTTCGGCTAGGATTCTTCAATGCTGCGATCCCACGGAGAGATCCGACGTATCTCTCCGGCTCCGTAGTCGAACAAGCAAATTAGCCGCAGTCATTACGTGTCCTCGTCTGCTGCCCGCTTCAAGCATTGGGGGCCGACCCTGGTCGGAAGTGACGGTAAGGCCGGTAAGCGCCGGCTAAGCCGCTAAAGTCAAGCTTCGAGATAACTTTAATGGGTTTTTCCGGCTTTCGTTGACCTTTGTGACAGCTCCACGTAACGTATGGCCAGGAGAAACCCCGTGAAAGAGGTGTTCTTTTCTG
>PLSJ01000293.1 GCA_003165115.1 Syntrophaceae bacterium
CCGCTCGGCCATGAGGGCCTCCTGCGGATGCGGTCCCTCAACTACGAACCCTACACGTGGCACGTGCTGAGCGGCCGCACGGGCAGCATCGTCAGTCAGGCCGATTCTCCCATGGGCGGGGCCGGCATGTCGCCCGCCTTCCCCGTGGGGGCGAGCAGGAAGAAGATGCGCGAAGGAGAGCCAATTCTCGTCGATTTCGGCGTCAATTATCACGGCTACCATATGGACCTCACAAGGATGTACGCAATCGGCCACATGCCCGACCCGTTCGTTCAGGCCTACGAGGCATGCAAAGAGATAGAACACGCCGTGCTCGAACGGGCGGCCCAGGGGGCGACCGCCTCGGATCTTTTCCGGTATTCACAGGAGCTTGCGNNCTCGGATACAAACAGCACAAGGTCCAGTTTCTCGGACATGGCATCGGCATCGAGCTGAGCGAGCTCCCCTTCCTCGCCCCGAGGCATGATTATCCCCTGGAAGAGGGGATGACCCTTGCGATCGAGCCAAAGATGGTCTTTCCCGGCAAGGGCGCGTGCGGCACGGAAGATACGGTCCTCATGGAAAAGACGGGTTACAGGATCCTTTCAAATGTAGATGACCGCATTACCGTCATATAAGGTCCTCTTCTCGACCGGCTCCCTCCTCCGGCCCTCCTTGCAGGAGATTTTCGTTCTCGCCAGGCAGACGGGGTTCGACGGGTGCGATCTCGTTATTCAAAAACACCTCGACCACGGCGCATACAGGGAGACCCTCAAAGAGTGCGTCGCCATCCTCCCCGTCTATGCGCTCCACGTTCCCCTCGAAAGGCTGAAATCCTGGGGCAAGCCGGTCGAGGCGCTCGTCAGGAGCGTCGCCCTTGCAAAAGAATTCGATATCCCCGTGGTAAATTTCCATCCCCCTTCATGGTTTTACCTGGAGATCGCCTTCATGAGGTGGTTCAGAAAGGTGCGGGACTTTCAGAAGGAGCTTCGATGCGAATCCGTCTGCGTGGCATTGGAGAATATGCCCCTCACGGAGGGGGAGATAAAGAGAAGGCCGTACCTGCTCAACAATTTTCATGATATGATAAAGTTCGGCATGGAGAGAAACCTTTACTTCACCCTCGACACGACGCACCTCGCCACGTTCGAGCACGAGGTGGTCGACGCGTTCATTGCCTATCATACGACGGGCAGGCTGAAACACATCCACATGAGCGACCACGCCCCGGAGCAAAACCATCTCGTTCCCGGCACAGGCGACCTGCCCCTCGCAGACCTGCTTTTGACCTTGCGCTCAAGCGGCTACGACGGGACCGTGAGCCTGGAGGTGGCGCCCGACGAGCTGCCTTCGACGCCCGGTCACCTGGAGGCCGTGCTCCGTGAGGCGTCCTCCTTTCTGAAGGGACACGGGGAAAGCGAGCAAGATGGCCGGTAGCAGAAGTAAGTCGACCAACATGTGCGAAGCCTGCGGCTACGAAACCTACAAGTGGATGGGGAAATGCCCGAGATGCGGCGGATGGGACACGATAAAAGAGATCAGGGTGGAGCAGGAGGAAAGCCCGGACGCCGACAGGGCGCGACCGGTCGTCATCGAAGACGATGAGGTCACGGAAGAGAGGATCACCCTCGGCATCGAGGAGATGGACCGCGTCCTCGGCGGCGGGCTGACAAAAGGCTCGTCCATACTCCTGGGCGGAGACCCGGGCATAGGCAAGACCACGCTCTCCTTTGCCGTCGCCGCAAAGCTCTCCGATCTCGGCAGCGACGTCCTCTACGTGTCGGGCGAGGAATCGCTGCGGCAGCTTGCGGGGAGGAAGAAGCGCCTGGGTTTGAAATCCGCGTTTTCGCTGCTCGTCACAAACCGGCTCGGCGATATCCTGGAAGCGGTCCGGGAGAAGGGCTACGGCCTTGTTATCATAGATTCCATCCAATCGATCTACAATACCAGGCTGGCTTTCCTGCCCGGAAGCGCAAGCCAGATCAGGGATGTCAGCTCCAGGCTGATAAGGGAGCTGAAGCAGCTCGAAATGACTCATATATTCATAGGGCACGTCACGAAGGAAGGGGTCATCGCGGGACCGAAGATACTGGAGCATATGGTCGATACGGTGCTCTATTTCGAGGGGGACAGGATGATGCCGTGCCGCATGCTCCGGGCCATAAAGAACAGGTACGGCCCCGTGGACGAGATCGGTCTTTTCCAGATGGGACCGGCCGGCCTGGTGAGCGTCGAGCCGTCCCTCTATTTTCTTTCCGAGCGCAGGCACGCGGGGCCGGGGAGCACGCTCTTTCCGCACGTCACCGGATCGAGGCCGCTCGTGATCGAGATTCAGGCCCTATGCCCCAAGACCAGCTTTTCCTTTCCCAAGAAGCTGTCCATCGGGTACGATGTAAACCGCTTGTTCATCCTGGTGGCCGTGCTTGAAAAATCGCTCGGCATGCCTTTTTTCGACCGCGACGTCTATGTCAACGTCACGGGCGGCATCCGTGTCGGTGAGCCCGCGATCGACCTCGCCATCGCCGCGTCCATGCTTTCCAGCTATAAAGATCAAAGCTGGGGCGAGGCCGCCTTTTTCGGCGAAGTGGGCCTTACGGGCGAAATACGCCGGGTCGTCAGCATGGAGATGCGGCTCAGAGAGTGCGAAAGGCTCCATATAAAGAGGGTCTTCTGCCCGTCGGGGACGGAGTCTCTTCCGGGCATCGAGGTAGTGCCGGTGACGCACGTCAAGGAGTTGTACGGTCACCTGGCAAGGCAGACGGGCGCCCATTCCTCAAACGCCCAGGGTCCCTTGCCCCCCTGATAAAGCATCACCACTAGTTCCCGCTAACTTTTT
>PLSJ01000022.1 GCA_003165115.1 Syntrophaceae bacterium
ATAGAGCTGGTCAAGGAAATGGGCGAGCCGTCCGAACCTGGGCGCGAGGTTCAAGCCGACGAGATGGCACCGGAGGGCCCGAAAAGATCCGGAAGGTCTTCTCTAAATCCTGCTGTTCAGCCACTGCGACGGGTCTGTAATCCCCTGGAAGAGTCCCTGCAGGTCCGTGTGGAGCAGGTACATGAAGCTATGGCCGTGCGGCCAGCGCGCAATGATCTTGTGCTCCTTGAGGGCGAGGCCGGTCGTGATGGCCCTGGTGTAGCCGATCTGGAGAAGGGCGGACCCTGGTTCCAGGTCCTTCGTGAGGTGGGATTTCCCTGCCCTGTGGTTGTGGACCGTCACCGGCTTGCTCCACCGGAGCGCGGCGGTCGCTTGGCCGTCCGTCTTTTGGAATTCGGCAACGAAGGGGGATTCCAGCGCGGCGAGGGTGATCTCGTCCAGGATTGCTTCCTCCGGGCTCACGACGGGGGGCCGCTTCACGTCGATCCCAATATAGTAGACATGCCCCCTGATGAGCTGAAAAATGAGCTCCGAGTAAAAGAGG
This sequence comes from Syntrophaceae bacterium, assembly GCA_003165115.1. Lineage (GTDB taxonomy): Bacteria > Desulfobacterota > Syntrophorhabdia > Syntrophorhabdales > WCHB1-27 > BOG-1155. The sequence goes on from PLSJ01000022.1 coordinate 545, forward strand.
ACATCGATGTACCGGAGAGGCCGTTTGTCCCGCTCCTGAAAGATACAGTCCGTGATCCATTGGTTCTCGGGCTTTCTGCAGACGACGAGGAGGTGCCAGGCCTTCTTAAGGGCTTCGCGGTATTCGGGGTGCTGTCGCACCGCCTTTTCCCATTCCTGCTCAACGGTGGATTGCAGTTGGGGCTCAATCTGGAGGGTCCCGCTTTGTGCCATTAGAAATAAGATAGGTCTTTTTTCTCGTCATGTCACGAGGGGGTCATGCTTCTTTCACCGTTTCCCGGTTTGGGTAGTCGCCTCCGGGATAATCTTCATATGCTATATCATTATGGTATTGACGAAAATGGCCGGTTCTGGTATCGTCGGATTAACGATTCCCAGGGAGGACACCAATGACCGAAGTTACACGTCGCCAGATGCTCGTCGGCGCTGCCGCCGCGGCTTTGGCCGCAGCCGTTCCGTTTTCCGCAGCCTCGCCCGTGGCCGCAGCCGCGCCGGCCGCCGGCAGGCAGGCGCCGGGCTTCTACCGCTACAAGGTCGGCAGCATCGAGGTGACCGTCATCACCGACGGCTCATCCGGTTCCCCGTCACCGACGGCCTGGTCCTCAACGCCGGGAAGGACGAGGTCAATGGCGCGCTCGTCGCGGCGTTCATGGAAAAGGACGTATACATCACTCCGTTCAACCCGATCGTCGTCAACACCGGTGCGAAGCTTGCCGTGATCGACACCGGGACCGGCGAGGCCGCCTACAGGGACAGCCGGGGCGCCAACGGTCAGTTTCTGACCAATCTGGCGGCGGCGGGCATCGACGCCAAAATGGTCGATACCGTGATCGTCTCGCATTACCACGTCGACCACATCAGCGGCCTGCTCAAGGCTGACAATTCGCTCGCCTTCCCGAATGCCGAAATCCTGGTGCCGGCGATGGAACACAAGTACTGGATGGACGACGGCGAGATGAGCCGGGCCTCCACGCCCCGCATCGAAGGCGTTTTCAAAAATGTGCGGCGCGTGATGCGGCCTGAGGTGCTCAAACGGCTGCGCACCTACGAATGGGGCCGGGAGGTCATCCCGGGTGTCCCTGCGGCCGGCACGCCCGGTCACACGCCGGGTCACACGTGTCACATCGTCACATCCGGTGCGAGCAAAGTCTATGTCCAGGGCGACCTGACCCATTCACCGTTTCTGTTTGTGCGCAATCCCGGCTGGCATCCCTTCGTCGATCACGATCCGGTGCAGGGGGAGGCTACGCGCCGTAAGGTCTACGACATGCTCGTGGCCGAGAAGATGCTGGTACAGGGCTTTCACTATCCGTTCCCGGCGCTTGCGCATGTCGAAAGGAGCGCCGCCGGCTATCGGGAGGTCCCGGTGGCCTGGAATCCTACGATCTGATCTTTTCTGCTTGCCGGCCGGCCACGGCCCTTCCGGGAGGTACCGACCCGCCTTGAGGAATCGGACAAACTATCGGGGCGGCATTACACTTCTCATGGATTCTCGAAGTCGCTCCCACTCCAACGGTGAGGTCCGTGTTGACCGGAAACAGGGGATGCCGATGGCTAATCGCAGCGGTCGTCATGTTCCCCGGAATCTTTGCCTGTGCGGCCAGCCTTCTGGCCGGGCCGCCTTTCCGCACCGACGACCCCGAACCGGTGGACTACAGGCACTGGGAATTCTACACGGCCACCCAGTATCAGAACGGCAGCGGAAACGTCTCCGGCACGGCCCCCCACCTTGAGGCCAACTACGGCGTGGCGCCGAACGTCCAGCTTCACCTTATAGTCCCCGATGCGTACGATCGCTCCAGGGGAGGTCCCACCCTCTTCGGTCCCGGCGACGTCGAGCTTGGCGTCAAGTACCGGTTTATCCAGGAGAGCGCGTACGTCCCCATGGTCGGCGCGTTCCCCCTCCTCGAGGCGCCCACGGGCAGCAGGGCGAGGGGCCTCGGGACCGGCGAGGCCCAATTGTATCTCCCCCTGTGGCTCCAGAANNCGGGGAACAGGAACTACTGGTACGCGGGCTGGCTCCTCCAGCGCGATATCACGCCGTGGCTTACCCTGGGAGCGGAGTTGTTTCACCTCACCCCGATTGCCACGGACGGGCAGAGCGAGACGGGGTACAACATCGGGGCCATCCTCAACTTCACCGAATCACACCACTTCATCTGTTCCGCGGGCACCGATATTCACGGGCCCGCGAGCTTCTTCTTCTATGCGGCCTATCTCATCACGTGGGGCCCCGCCGGAGAAGGCGGGGAAGGGAAACACGAGAAANNAGCTTCTGCACGGCGGTCTGGACCGGGTCCCACGGTGCGCTGAGGGGAGGGGTGTAGCTCAGGTCGTAGCCCATGAATTCGTCAACGGTCGCCCCATGGGAGAGGGCAGCCGCGAATATATCGATCCGCTTCGAGACTTCCGTCCCGTAGGCGCCGATCGTCTGCGCTCCCAGCAGTCTTTTGGTTTCCCCGTCCGCAATGACACGGATGTGGAGTGCATGGGCC
>PLSJ01000355.1 GCA_003165115.1 Syntrophaceae bacterium
CCTCGAGCCCCTTGTTCATCAGGGTCGCGGAATCGATGGTGACCTTGCTGCCCATTTGCCAGGTAGGGTGGCGGAGCGCCTGCTCAGCGGTCACGTGCCGGAGCGCATCGCTGGATAAGTCCCTGAACGGCCCACCGGAGGCCGTGATCACGACGTCCTCTATCTCGTCCTTCCTCAGGCCCTGAAGTAACTGATAAATCGCGGAGTGCTCGCTGTCGATGGGCAGGAGGGTGGCGCCCTCCTGCCCGGTCAGCATCGAAATCAGCCGTCCCGCCATCACGAGGCTCTCCTTGTTGGCCAGGCAGAGGACCTTGTGGCACTTGAGCGCCTCGATCGTCGGCTCCAGCCCCGCAGACCCGGGCAGGGCGTTGACCACGATCTCCCCGTCCGCCCTGACAAGCTCCTTTATCCCGGCCGGCCCGACGAGCTTCCGGCTGGCCCCGANNAACCTGCGGATTTGCTCGTTGAAAAGCGGCACGTTCTTCCGGCAGGCAAGGCCGACCACCTCGAATTCGTCCCTCCTGCTCTCGACCACGTCGAGTGTCGATCTGCCGATGGAGCCGGTGGAGCCGAGTAAGACGATCCCTTTCTTCATTACCTCACACCTGAAAGATAATAATACATAAAGGGCGCCGTAAGGAGGAAGCTGTCGATCCTGTCGAGCAGACCGCCGTGGCCCGGGATCAGGCCGGACGAATCCTTCACCTCGCACACCCTTTTTGCAATGGACTCCAGCATGTCTCCGAGCTGTCCGAGTACGCCGATCACAAGGCCGATCCCGATGGAGACAGGGAGGGTCAGACCCAGCCTGCCCCTGAAGAGGAGCGTCACCAGCGCCGCGCCCGCCAATGCGCCCAGGAGTCCCTCGTAGGTCTTCTTCGGGCTGATCAGGGGTGCGAGCCTGTGGCGCCCCAGGCTCTTCCCCAGGAGGTACGCGCCCGTATCGCTTGCCCATATGGTCAACAGGAGGACCATGGGCAGGGCGTGACCCAACTCCTTCAGGCGATAGAGGAAGAAAAGGGGCAGGGCGAGGAACACTTCCGCGAGGATGAGCACGGTGACCGATCTGCCGATTTCCTCATTCAAGGATGCGGGCGCCGGGTTCCGGCTCGCCATCCTGAAAACGAGGTAGACCGCCGGCGAAAAGAGGAGCCAAAAGGAGTAAAGGGTCGCGTCGAGAGAGAGGGGGATGAGGGACAGGGCCGCGAGCAGGGTAACTACCAGAGGACTGGGCGCGGCCGCCATGGACGAAAACTCGAATGTCGCTACCACGAGCACGATTGCCAGAAACAGGAGAAACAGCGTGGACGGCACGAAAAGAAAGAGGAGCACGATGAGGGGACCGGCGACCAGGGCTGAAAGAAGCCTTTTCCTGAGATCCCCCACTCTAGATTTCCTTCAGGCTGCCGAATCTTCTTTTCCTCACCGTAAAATCTCTCAAGGCTTTTTTGTAAGCGTCCCCCCTGAAGTCGGGCCATAGCGTTTCCGTCACGTATATCTCCGTATAGGCCATCTGCCAAAGGAGAAAATTGCTCAATCTCATCTCTCCGCTCGTCCTGATGAGAAGATCGGGGTCGGGCATGCCCGCCGTATACAGGTATGTGCCGAACCTTTCTTCGTCCAGGGGCGTCGTCTCACCTCGCGCCGTCTCCTCGGCGATCAATCTGGCCGCCCGGAGGATCTCCTGCCTCCCGCTGTACGAGAGGGCGATGGTAAGGAGCAGGGACCCGTTCTTCCCGGTCTTCTCCATGACGCCGCCGAGCTGCTGCTGCAAAGGCACGGGGAGGTCGCTTATGGCCCCTATCGCGTTGAATCTCACGTTGTTTTCCATCATCAAAGGCAGCTCTTTTTCAAGGTAGAGACCCAAAAGAGAGAGGAGCGCCTCCACTTCCTTCTTCGGTCTCGTCCAGTTCTCCTTTGAAAACGCGTAAAGGGTGAGATAAGGGATGTGCAGCTCCCTCGTCGTGGTCACCACGTCCCTTACCGATTCTATGCCTGCAATGTGGCCTTCGATTCTGGGAAGCGCCCGGCTCCTCGCCCATCTCCCGTTACCGTCCATGATGATCGCCACGTGGCGGGGAAGCTTTTCTTTCTTTACGGTCATAAACTTCTCAGATCTCGAGGATCTCCTTTTCCTTTTCCACGTAGATGCCTTCGGCCATACCAATGTATTTGTCGGTCGTCTTCTGGACCTCCTCCTGGAGCTTGAAGGCGTCGTCCTTCGAGAGGGCCTTATCTTTTTCCATTTTCTTCAACCGCTCGTTCGTATCCCTTCTCACGTTCCGCATGGCTACTTTCGTGGTCTCGAGCATCTTTCCGCCCAGCTTCGTCAGCTCTCTTCTTCGCTCTTCGGTGAGCCGCGGGAAAACGAGGCGGATTACCTTCCCGTCGGACATGGGGTTTACCCCCAGATCCGATTTCTGGATCGCCTTTTCCGTCTCTCCGATCGACGACGCGTCCCACGGCTGGATGGTAATGGTCCTGCTGTCCGGCGCCGAAATGGTCGCCACCTGGTTGAGGGGAGTAAGCTGGCCGTAATAACTGACCTTGATATCTTCGAGGAGCGAGATCGATGCGACGCCTGTTCTCAGCTTTGAGAGGTCTTTCTTGAGCGTGCTTATGGATTTCTTTAATCTCTCCTCAAATTCTTCCGTCACCGCATCAGCCATATTCACCCCCTGACAATAGTGCCTACGGATTCACCCAGAACGACCCTCCCCATGTTGCCTTTGTCTCTAAGGTTGAAAACGACTATGGGCAAACCGGTTTGCATGCAGAGCGATATGGCCGTGGCGTCCATCACCGACAGGCGACGCTCAAGCACCTCCATGTAAGTGATTTCGGGGAAAAATACCGCATCCTCATGCAGCTCCGGGTCCTTGTCGTAGACGCCGTTCACCCTCGTGGCCTTACACAGCACCTCCGCGCCGATCTCGACGGCCCGCAACGCAGCGGCCGTGTCGGTAGTAAAAAAGGGGTTGCCGGTCCCTCCGGCGAACAGGACGACCCGCCCCTTCTCCAGGTGATGGATTGCCCTTCCCCTGACATACGGCTCCGCTATCGCGGGTGCCTGCAGGGCCGTCTGAACGCGCGCCGGTACCCCTATTTTTTCCAGGTTATCCTGCAGCGCAAGGGCGTTCATCAGCGTGGCGATCATGCCCATGTAATCGCCGGTGACCCTGTCGATACCCTGCTTTTCAGCCCTCATGCCCCTGTAGATGTTTCCGCCGCCGATAACGACGGCGATATCGACGCCTTTATCCTTTACGCCCTTCACCTGCTCCGCAACATCCCGCATGGTTTCCGGATCGATACCGTACCCCTGTTTTCCCATGAGGGCTTCGCCGCTGAGCTTGAGAAGGATCCTCTTATACGCCATGTTATGCTTCGACCGTCTCCCCAAGCTGGTACCTGGTGAATCTCCTTACCAGTATGTTTTCCCCCATCTTCGATATCAGGTCTTCGAGGAGGTCCTTTACGCTGACATCGGGGTTCTTTATGAAGGGCTGTTCGAGAAGGCAGACTTCCTGGTAGAATTTTTCCAGCTTCCCCTCGGCGATCTTGTCGAGGATCTTGTCGGGCTTGCCCGATTCCTTCGCCTGCACCCTGTAGATGCTCTTTTCCTTTTCCCGTACCTCTTCGGGCACATCCTCCCTCTTTACATAGGTCGGGTTCGCCGCGGTGACCTGCATGGCCACATCTTTGGCAAATGTTTGAAATTGATCGGTTTTCGCGACGAAATCGGTTTCGCAGTTTACCTCGACCATGGTCGCGATCTTTCCGCCCATATGGATATAGACGGAGACCGTCCCCTCCATGGCGGCTCTTCCCGCCCGCTTTTGGGCCTTCGCGAGGCCCTTCTCGCGGAGATGGTCTACGGCTTTATCCATGTCTCCGTTGGATATCTTGAGCGCCTCCTTGCAATCCATCAGGCCGACGCCGGTTTTCTCCCTCAGTGTCTTGACGAGTTCCGCGGTGATCTCCATCAATAGCCTCCTTCTCCTTCCTCAAAAACGCCGCCTTCAAATTTTTCCCCGAGCACGCTCTCGTCGATAAATGGCTTCGGTCCTTCCTTCTCTTCTTCCTTGCCCTGGAACTCTTCCACGTAGAGCGCCTTGCCTTCGAGCACGGCGTCGGCGATCTTCGAAGTGATCAGTTTGATTGCCCTTATGGCGTCGTCGTTTCCTGGTATGATGTAATCGATATCATCGGGATCGCAATTGGTGTCGACGATGCCGACGGTCGGGATGCCCAGTTTTCTGGCCTCGTTTACCGCAATATATTCCTTCTTCGGGTCTACGATGTAGATGGCGCCGGGCAGCCTGTCCATATCTTTTATGCCGCCCAGGTGTTTTTCGAGCTTCGCTATCTCCCGGTCTATGCTCAGGGCCTCTTTTTTCGGCAGCACTTTAAAGACATCGCTGCTTTTCAGCTCCTCGTACTTCCGGAGCCTGTCGATGCTCTTCTCGATGGTCTGGTAGTTGGTCAGCGTTCCTCCGAGCCACCTCACGTTCACGTGGAAGGCGCCG
>PLSJ01000349.1 GCA_003165115.1 Syntrophaceae bacterium
GCACCATGATGCCCCTGTTCGACATGATTGTCGACGCGATCCCGGCGCCTCAGGGAGATGCCGACGGTCCTCTCCAGATACTTGTCAGCTCGCTGAGCTACTCGCCCTTCCTGGGCAGGCTGGCTATCGGAAAGATCACCTCGGGCCGGATCCATATAGACAAGGAAGTCGTCGTCGCCACACCGGGCACCACGCCCCGGGCGGCAAGGATAACCAAGATCTACCGGTTCAAGGGGACCGAGAAAGCCGAGACGGATGAGGCGGGCGTGGGTGAGATCGTGGCGGTTGCGGGTATGGAATCGATTACCATAGGCGAGACGCTCACCGACCCCCTGGACCCCAGGCCGCTTGCCGGCATCACGGTCGATCCGCCCACAGTCTCCATGAACTTCGTGCCCAACGACTCGCCGTTCTACGGCAAAGAAGGCAGGTTCGTGACCTCCAGGCACTTGAGGGAGAGGCTTTTTAAGGAGACTCTGTCCGACGTGGCCCTTGGCGTGGACGAACTCGAAGACGCGCAAGGGTACAAGGTCTCGGGGAGGGGCGAGCTCCACCTCTCGATCCTCATCGAAAAGATGCGGAGGGAAGGGTACGAGTTTCAGGTCACCAGACCCCAGGTGATATTCCGGGAAGTCGACGGCAAGAGGCTTGAGCCCTACGAAGAGCTGATCGTCGACGTGGATGAGAATTACATGGGAAAAGTGATCGAAAACCTCGGGGGCAGAAAGGGAATCCTGCTGGAAATGCATCAAAGGAACGGCATGGCCAGACTCAAATACAAGATGCCTACGCGCGGGCTCCTTGGCTTCCGTTCCGAATTCCTCACCGACACCAGGGGCATGGGCGTCATGAATTACGTCTTTCTCGAATTCGGCGAGTATGCCGGCGAGATCAAGAACAGGACGAAGGGTGTCCTCGTCGCCATGAACCAGTGTACCACCGTCGCTTACGCCCTTTTTAACCTCCAGGACCGGGGCCGCCTCTTTTTGGGACCCGGAGAAAAGGTTTACGAGGGGCAGATCATCGGCGAGCATTCGCGGGACACGGACCTCGTGGTCAATCCGGCGAAAGGAAAAAAGCTCACCAACATGCGGGCTTCGGGCTCAGACGACGCTGTTATCCTCACGCCGGCCATAAAAATGAGCCTTGAAGAGTGCATCTCGTACATCAACGACGACGAGTTGGTCGAGATCACACCTCTCTCTATCAGGCTGCGCAAGCAGATACTCGACGACCTCGAACGCCGCCGCACCAAGCCCGCCGCATAGCGCATCTTTCCACGCTCCGCCATGTTCAACGTTATAGCAGGCAAGGGGACTGCCGGTGCCCGTCTCCTTGCGCAAGCGGCGGATAACGCATACATTCATTTTATGCGGTAATCAGGTGAAGAGCATACGAAATTTACGGTAAGGAGTTTCGCATGTTCGAAGTAAGCGGAGAGGCATCGGAAAAGATCAAACAGTTCCTGGAAGGGCGCGAAGGGCTTCAGGCCATCAGAATACTGATGACTGAAGGAGGATACAGGGGCCCATATCTCGTGATGGCTTTGGATGAGCAAAAGGAAAACGATATGGTTTTCACGGAAAGAGGTGTGACGTTTCTTATTGAAAAAGCACTCTTTGACAGGGTGAAACCCATAAGTATCGAATATACTCACTCCACTTTCGGTCCGGGTTATACGCTAAAGTCGGAGCTTCTGAAGGACCTGGAGGGCGTTAGCGTAGGATGTCATGAAATTTCCGAAAGTTGCCGGGATTTGATCACGTAGACTGACTTTGGAGCACTGTAGACCGCAGGCGTACTCAATGTACGCCGGAGCGTCACAGGGCGAAGAGCGCGCCAAATAGCGCGATTCCGACCACGCCGTCGCCCGCCCTACCCTACGACCGTGCCCAGCTGGAATATCGGCAGATACATCGCCACTATCAGCCCCCCCAGCACCACCCCCAGCACCACCATGATTGCGGGTTCCATCAGGGACGTGAGATTCGTGACCATATTGTCCACGTCTTCCTCGTAGAAGTCGGCGATCTTGTTGAGCATGTTGTCGAGCGCGCCCGTCGCCTCGCCCACCTGGATCATCTGAATCGTCATCGGGGGGAAGACGGTGCTCTCCCTTAGGGGCTCGGACATGCTCTTGCCCACGCTGATGTCCGCCCGCGCCGTGACGAGCGCATCCTCGATAATCCTGTTGCCCGCCGTCTTCGCCACGATCGTCAGGCTTTCGAGGATCGATACGCCGCTTGTCAGAAGGGTCGAGAGGGTCCTCGTCACCCGGGCAACCGATGCCTTCTGGAGAAGGCGGCCGATGATCGGCACCCTCAGGACCAGCCTGTCGATGCTCCTCCTGCCGTTATCCGTCCCGTAATATTTCTTCAGACCGATCGCCCCCGCCGCGGCGGCCGCGGCGATGTACAAGATGGCGGCCTTGACGAACGTGCTCAAGGCTATCACCATCTGGGTAGGCAGGGGCAGCGCCTTTCCGAAGCCCGCAAACATATGCTCGAAAACCGGGATCACGAACAGCAGCAGGATAAGCACGACGCCGATGGCGACCACGATGATGCTGGCCGGATAAATGAGCGCGGTCTTCACCCTCCTCCTGAGCTTTTCCGTCTTTTCTATGTAGTGGGCGAGGCGCATCAGGACGGTGTCGAGCATGCCCCCTTCCTCGCCGGCGACGACGAGGTTCACATAAAGCTCGTCGAAGCAGTTGGGATAATCCTGAAGCGTCTCGGCAAACCGGGCGCCGCTTTCTATCTTTTCCTTCATCGCCTCGGTTATCTCCCTCAACGTGGCGTTCTCCAGTTGGGTCGACAACGCGTCGAGAGACTGGACCAGCGGCAGGCCCGAGCTGATCATCGTGGAAAGCTGGCGCGTAAAAATGCCGATTTGTGACCGGCTCACCTTCCTTTTCAAGCCGTGCTTCGCACGAGCCGGCGTACCCGCCCTCTCTTCCGAGCGGGTGAGAAAAATGCCGTCCTTTCTGACGAGGGCCCTGAGCTGCTCGGGCGACGGGGCGCTGAGAACGCCATTCTTGAAATCGCCCTGCGGAGTCCGGCCCTCCCATTCAAATACAGGCATACGCTTCCTCACCCCCGTTGTTTAAGTCTTTCGCCTCTTTAGCCCTTCCCGCCTCTTATGGCCGCGTAGAATGTCGTATTCTCCCTCTTCAGCAGCATGAAGATGCCTTCTTTCGGCCCCACTTTGCCTGTTATCGCCCTGAAGTCATCGACATTCCTGACCGGCTTCCTGTTTATCTCGCGGATAATATCGCCCGCCCTGACGTCGGCTTCGTCGGCGGGGCTTCCCTGTTGGACATCGGTCACTATGACGCCCTTCGTATCCTTGATGTTAAGATGGCGTGCGATTTCGGGTGTGACGTTTTGGACCACCAGGCCGAAATTTTTATCCATTTCCGCCCCTGTGTTCGCCGCTTCCCGCGTTTCGTCCCTGCCTTCGACGATCGTCACGTCGGCATCGAGAGGCGAGCCGTCCCTGATCAGCTTCATCCTGACCTTCTTGCCTACCTGGGTGGCCGCGACGATCCTCGGCAGCTGGTCCATCTCCTTTATCGGCTTTCCATCGAAGGAAACAATCACATCGCCCCTCTTTACACCGGCTTTTGCCGCCGGGCTGTCCTCCATCACGTCCGAAACCAGGGCGCCTTCCAATTCCTTGAGCCCGAAGCTTTTCGCCAACTCGGGTGTCACCTTCTGGATCACTACCCCCAGCCATCCCCTCACGACCTTACCCGTAGTCTTCAACTGGGGAAGGAGGGCCTTCGCCATGTTGACAGGTATAGCAAATCCTATGCCCTGACCGCCGGAGATAATGGCCGTGTTGATCCC
>PLSJ01000147.1 GCA_003165115.1 Syntrophaceae bacterium
TCTTCCCCATAGGGGGCATCATCGGTCCCAACCTGGGAGGGTGGATCGTGAGCCGGTATTCCTGGCGCTATATATTCTATATCAACGTGCCTGTCGGCATCGTCCTGGTGGTCCTGACCATCATCCTCCTCGAAAACACCCGCGCCCTTTCCCGGCCCCGCGTGGACGTGGCCGGCGCCTTTTTCATGAGCAGCGCCCTGTTTTTGCTCATGCTTGCCCTGAGTCTTATCGGAGAACATTACTCCGCCCATTCCCTGTTGTTTTCCCTGCTTTTCCTGGCGGGCGGTCTGTCTCTCCTGCTCCTGTTCCTACGACACGAGACAAGGGTGAGCAACCCCATCCTGGATATGGCGCTCTTGCGGTCGACACCCTTTCTCGCCGCAAACATGGTCAACCTGGTCATAGGAGCGGGTGTTTTGGGGATCTTCGCTTTTATACCGCTCTATGCGACTTCGGTCCACGGGCTTTCCACGCTGATGAGCGGCGTCATACTGACTCCCAGGTCGGTAGGGATGATCGCCTCTTCCGCCGTCATCAGCTTTCTGCTCCGGCGATGGGGTTACCGCTGGCCCATGTTCTGGGGACTGGCCGCCACCGCCGTTTCGACCATCGTCCTGGCGCCCAGCCTGCCGCCCTGGGGGACGTACGCTCAATTGGGAGACGTGAACATGCTCTCGGTGCTGCTCCTGATCACGGGCATCGGTCTGGGGCTTATGTTCCCCGCCGCCAACAATGCGTGCATCGAGCTGATGCCCGAAAAGGTGGCAACCATCGTCGCCCTCCGCAACACCTTCAGGACCGTCGGAGGGGCGCTCGGGATATCCCTTATTACCCTTATTCTCCACCTCAGCCGCACACCCGCCGACGGCTTCGGCCTGACCTTCATCCTTTTTGGCCTTGCCCTCCTTTGTTCGGTCCCCCTCGTTTTTCTCATGCCGTCCGGCAAGGGCGCGTGGGGACCGGGGGAACACGCGATACATAAATAGCCTGGCAGCAAGAGACGAGTGAAAAGAGGACCGGGGCGGTGCGATTNNTCTTTTGCCGCGGATACGATCAAGGTGGGGATCGTCGATACCTATTCGGGGCCCGCGACGTCGTTCACGTCGGACGTGCTCGACGGGTTCAAGCTGGCCGTCGACAAGATCAATGCCAAGGGCGGGGTGCTGGGTAAAAAGATCGAATACGCCACGAGGGATGAGAAGTTCAAGCCCGATATCGGTTTGAGCATGGCAAAAGAGCTCGTCATGAAAGAAAAGGTCGATATCCTCATGGGCACGATCAACAGCGCGACCGCGCTGGCCATCTCCGACTTTGCCAGGAAGGAGAAGGTGCCCTTCTTCGTCACCTTTGCAAAGAGCGACAAGATAATCGGCGAGAAAGGGCATCGCTACGTGTTCAACATGAATGAAAACACGCTCATGGCGGGAAAGGCGGCCGCCGTCGTGCTCGCCAGGAAGCCCTATGTGAAATACTGGATCGCGGGCGACGATTATGAGTACGGTCATGCCATCGCGGATGCGCTCTGGAGCAGCCTGAAAAAAATGAAGCCGGGCGTCCAGCTCGTCGGCCAGACATGGTGGAAGGTGGGCGAGGCGGACTTCACGCCTTATATCACGCAGATGCTCGCCGCAAAACCGGATTTTCTCATCGTGGCGACGGGCGGCTCGGGCATGGTCAATTTCCAGAAAGCGGCGAAGGCCACGGGTCTGAGCCAGAAGGTGCCTTTCTACCAGCACACCGCCAACGAGCATTCGACCCTCATGCCGCAGGGCGCCAATGCACCCGAAGGCGCTTTCGGGACGGCGAACTACCTCTTCTATTACCCCGATACGCCCGCGAACAGGGCCTTTGTCGATGAGTTCCGGAAGTCCTACAACAGGTATCCGCGCATCGGCGCCCTTTACGGCTACATGACCGCCCAGTTCATCGCGGAAGGTTTCAAAAAGGCGGGGAAGGTCGATAAGGAAGCTTTCGTCAAGGTCCTCGAAGGCATGACGATAGACAGCCCCGTGGGCCCTTTGACGATCCGGGCCTGCGATCACCAGCTTGAGCTTCCCATGTACTGGGGCGTCACGAAGAAGGACCCCAAGTATCCGGACTTCCTCGTGTCCGGCGATACCCAGGTGATCCCGGCGAAGGATTACATGCCGAGCTGCGAAGAGGTGCTAAAAGACCGCAAGAAGTAACCTCTAAAGGGGCATAAGATAAGGGGGTTTGCGAGAGACGTTTCTCGCCGGCCCCCTTATCATGAAGAGGGGGCCGGCAGGCCCTTTCATCCAAGCGCCGGATAGGTTAAATTATTGGCATGCAGGAGTTCGTATTCGGACCGGTCCCTTCGAGAAGGCTCGGCTTCTCTCTCGGCGTGGACATCATCCCCCGCAAGTACTGCAGCTTCGACTGCATATACTGCCAGGTCGGCAAGACGACACAGAAGGAAGTGGAACGGCGCAGTTTCGCGGACCCCGACGTGATCGTCAGGCAGGTGGTCGAAAAGGTGGAAGAGGGGGGGCGCATCGATTTCATAAGCCTCTCCGGCTCGGGGGNNCGGACATCGGGGAGATCGTGCGCGCTCTAAGGCGGAAGACCTCGATTCCCCTCGCGGTGATCACCAATGGGTCGCTCCTCTTCAGGGAAGACGTGCGCGAAGAGATCGCGGCGGCCGACGTGGTGCTCCCCTCGCTCGACGCGACAGGGGACGCCGTTTTTGAAAAGATCAACCGTCCCCATCCCGCGCTTTCCTTCACTCAGCTCGTGAACGGACTAAAGGCGTTCCGCCGGGAATATAAGGGCAATATCTGGCTCGAGATCATGTTGATAAAAGGGATTAACGATGGCACGGCAGATATGGAAATTTTTAAGCAAATAGTGAGTGGGCTGTCGGCCGACAAGGTGCAGTTGAATACGGTGGCCCGTCCGCCGCTCGAGGAAGCGGCCCGCGGGATAGACGGCGCGGAGCTTTTATCCTTCGCGCATGTTATCGGCAAGGGATGCGAGATTATTCCGGCATTCGAAAGACAGACCCAGGCACACATTGCGGAGCAGTGGCGGGAATCGGTGCTCGCGACGCTGAAACGGAGGTCTCTCAGCCTCGATGATATAGTGCGGACAACCGGGGTATCGCGCGTAGAGGCGAGCGCCGGCCTCGACAGCCTTATCAAGGAAGGCGAGATAAGGCTGGTGCAATTCAACGACGAGCGGTTTTATGTGGTGAAGGGGGAAGAAGACCCCTCCTTTAGTTTTCCGTGAGTCTGCGCAAGACGCCTCGTTCCCCCGCAAAGCCGTCAGAACGTGACAGATGGATTCCTATTGACAAACGGGCCTATCTGAAATTATCATAAATCTTCAAACCACGGAAAGATGGTACATCGGTGCCATCCCGGACGCGTCGCAACCTACTTACCAAGAGGGGGGTCGATGAAAATCGAGCGGGCAGTAATCAGCGTATCGAACAAGGCGGGTCTGGCGGAGCTGGCGCCTTTTTTAAAGAGTTACCAGATCGAGATCATCTCGACGGGCGGCACGAAGAAATACCTCGACGAGCTGAAGGTCAACCCGAAAGAGATGAGCGAGCACACGGGTTTCCCCGAGATCATGGACGGGAGGGTAAAAACCCTCCACCCAAAGGTGCACGGCGGAATCCTGAACATCAGGGACAAGGCGGAGCACCAGGAAGCCAAGAAGGCCCTGGGTATCCAGAACATCGATATGATCGTGGTGAACCTCTATCCGTTCAAAGAGGTAGTGGCTAAGGGCTGCACCTTCGACGAGGCCATAGAGAACATAGATATCGGCGGGCCCTCCATGATACGGGCGGCCGCGAAGAATTTCAAATACGTGACCGTGGTGGTGGACCCCGACGACTATCCGCGGGTAATGGCGGATATGAAGGCGCACAACGGCGAGACGACCGAGGAGCTTCGCTTCTTCCTCGCCAAGAAGGTGTTCTTCAAGACCTCTGATTACGACAGGGCTATTTACGACTACCTCTCCCAGGCAAGTCGTTAGGTGAAAAGGGAAAGATGCGAATTCTCGTTGTAGGCGGCGGGGGCAGGGAGCACGCCCTTGTGTGGAAGCTTATCCAATCGCCCAGGATTGGTGCACTTTTCTGTGCGCCCGGCAATGGCGGCATNNCGACCGACACGGAGGCGCTTCTTGCATTCGCCCGGACAGAACATATAGGGCTTGTCGTCGTGGGACCGGAGAGCAGCCTGGCCGCGGGGATCGTCGACAGGTTCGAAGCGGCGGGCATACCCGTGTTCGGCCCGTGCGAGGCCGGCTCGCGGATAGAGACAAGCAAGGTTTTCGCAAAGGCGCTGATGGAAAAGCATGGGATACCCACGGCCCCTTTTCGGACTTTCGACGCTTTCGACCACGCACTCGCCTATATAAAGGCGCTTACACCGCCCTACGTGGTGAAAGCGGATGGGCTGTGCGCAGGGAAGGGCGCCTATGTCGTCAATTCCGCCGACGAGGGGGAGAGAGCGCTCAGGGACCTGCTCGTCGACCGCATCCACGGGGAGGCAGGGAACAGGGTCATCGTGGAAGAGTTTCTTCCCGGCATAGAGGCTTCCTATCTCGTCTTTTCCGACGGTTCGTCCGTGCGCCGCATGCTTCCCTCACAGGACCACAAGGCACTGCTCGATANNGACAGGGGACCGAATACGGGAGGCATGGGGGCCTATACGCCGTTGCCCTTCGTAGGTCCGCAGATGGAAGAAGCCATCGACGCCTCCGTGATGAAGAAGACGATAGACGCCCTGCGGGAAGAGGGCATCACGTATAAGGGCGTGCTCTACGGCGGGTTGATGCTACGCGACGGGGACCCGTACGTGCTCGAATTCAACGCGCGGTTCGGCGACCCTGAGACGCAGCCCATACTCTTCAAAATGGAGAGCGACCTTTTGCCCGTGGTTTCGGCCTGCGCGGAAGGGGACCTCGCGAAAGTGGGGCCGATTGCGTGGAAAGAAGGCGTCGCGGTCTGCGTCGTCCTGGCGTCCCGCGGCTACCCGGAGCGGCCCGAAAAGGGAAAGCTCATCAAAGGACTCGGCGAGCTTGAGGGACAGAAGGATGTGTTCGTGTTCCACGCCGGCACGAAGCGGGTCGGGAACGAGTATTATACGTCCGGGGGCAGGGTGCTCGGGGTGACGGCCCTGGGCGGCACTTACCGGGAGGCGATTGATAAAGTCTATGAGGCCGTTTCGTGCATAGAGTTCGAGGGTATGTATTATCGCAAGGACATAGGGCGTAAGGCGTTGGAACGCGCGTAAGCCCGTACAACACGAACAGGAACCTGCTTCAAAGGAGAGGAAAATGACGAAGGAATATAACATAGGCGTTATACCCGGCGACGGGACGGGCCCGGAAGTCGTGGAAGAGGGGATCAAGGTACTCGACGCGGTATCGAAGAAATTCGGTTTTGCGCTGCGCTACACCTCTTACGACCTGGGGGGCGAAAGGTATCTGAAGACCGGAGAGACCCTTCCGGACAGCGTCCTTTCCGAGCTGAAATCGCACCAGGCCCTTTTCCTCGGGGCGATAGGCCATCCGGGTGTCAGGCCGGGCATCCTTGAGAAGGAGATACTACTCCGCATCCGCTTCGAGCTCGACCAGTACATTAATTTAAGACCGGTGAAACTCTACGAGGGCGTGGAAACGCCCTTGAAAAACAAGGGGCCGGCCGACATAGATTTTGTCGTGGTGAGAGAGAATACCGAGGGGCTTTACNNACCCCCCCTCAAGAAAGGCACGCCGGACGAAGTGGCGACCCAGGAGTCGATAAACACGCGAAAGGGCGTGGAGAGGTGCCTGCGCTTCGCCTTCGACCTCACCAAAAAACGGAACAAGAGGAACAAGCTGACCCTGTGCGGAAAGACCAACGTCCTTACCTACGCCTTCAACCTCTGGGAACGGGCTTTCCACGAGGTGGCCGGTTCATACCCCGGCATAGAGACGGACTACGCCCACGTGGACGCCACGGTCANNGTTCGACGTGATCGTGACGGATAACCTGTTCGGAGACATTATCACCGACCTGGGCGCCATGATCCAGGGAGGCATGGGTATCGCGTGCGGCGGCAACATAAACCCCTCCGGGGTTTCCATGTTCGAGCCGATAGGCGGCTCCGCGCCCAAGTATACGGGCAAGAACGTGATAAATCCGCTCGCCGCGATCTTTGCGGGCGCCATGATGCTCGATTCCCTCGGCGAGACGGAAGCCGCGGAGGCGATCGACAAGGCGGCGGCGCGGGCTTTGAAAAACGACCTCAAATCGGTGGATGCGGGCAAAATGGGTATGGGGACAAAGGAGCTGGGAGACCTTATAGTCCGTTATCTCGTATAGGCAGCCTGTTTACCCGGATTGTTCTTTCATCTCCTTGAGCTTCTTGCTGAGGGTGTTCCGGTTTATGCCGAGCAGCCTCGATGCCTGGGAGATATTATCAGCCGCAATCTTCATGGCGGTGGTGATGAAGATCCGCTCCATCATCGTCTGGACGCTCTGAAGTATATTATCATTATCATTCATTTTCGATATCAGCAGTTTCTCAACGATGCTCTCCAGCTTTCCTTCTACCTGTTTGTAGAGCCGGTTGATATCTGCCGCGCTTATTGCCGGGTCCTTCATGGAGCCTCGAGTCGACAGCCCATCGATACCGTCGGACCGGAAGGGGAGTCGGAAGCCCTCGGAATAAGAGGCAGGGCGCGCACTTCCCGACGGCCGGGATATTGAATGGTTCTGATAAGAGATATTATGTTAACTCACGATCCTTTATCAATTTGATGATCTGCTCGATATTTCTGTTGCTGATCGAATACTTCACCCTCGCCCCGCATCGCTCCTGCTGCACGATCCCCTTAACCCGCAGGAGCGACAGGTGCTGCGACACCGTGGCCTGAGGGAGATCGAGGCAGCCCCAGATATTACTGACGCACTTGTCGTGATCGAGCAGTGTCTCGATTATCTTGATTCTTATCGGGTGACCGATGGTCTTGAGGATGTCGGCCCATCTTGCGTAGCTGTTATTTTCCATGGCAGCTACTATGTTAGCTAAAAGCCGATGATGCTGTCAATCAAAATATCCTTGCGGACCGGTGACATTTCACTGTGTGACCCTCCTGGTTCCGCCTGTCCGTGACTGCGACTGCTGGCGGAGGAACCTCTTGATGTCTTCGGGCTCGATATGTCTCCATTCGCCGGGCTTGAGGTCACCCAGCGTGATGCCGTCTATGCGCACGCGGCGGAGCTTCATGACCCTATGGGAGAGCGCTTCGACGACCCTCCTGATGTGATGGTATTTGCCCTCTGTCACGGTTACCCTGTACCAGGTGTTCTTCTCCGCCTTCTTGAGCGGTGTAACCGTCTTGAACCGGTACACCTGGCCCTTATCGAGGGTAAGGCCGCGGGCCGCGACTTCGATTTGCTCCTGAGTCAAGGCCCCTGAGAGCTTCACGTGGTACTCTTTCTCCACTTCATACCTGGGGTGCGTCACGAGGTTGGCGAACGCGCCGTCGTTCGTGAAGATCATCAGGCCCTCGGAGTTGTAATCGAGGCGCCCCACAGGAAAAAGCGGCGCCTGGAGGCGTATGAGCCGCCGCGCGAGGGGGCGGTCCTTGCCCTCGGTGTCCGCCAGGTCGGACAGGTAGCCCGGAGGCTTGTACAGGGCGACGTAGAACGACGCCGCGGGCGGCCTGAGAGCGATATTGTCGATGAAGACGCTGTCCACGGCCCGGTCGACGGGATGGGCAGGGTCGATGACGGTCGCGCCATTCACCTTCACCCTGCCGGAGGTGATGATCTCTTCCGATTTGCGCCGCGATGCGATGCCGCTGTGTGCAAGGAATTTGGAAAGCCTCTCCGTCGCCATAGTCAGAAAATAAGCACCCCTTTCATCAGTTCCTGAAGACGTCGATGGTCTTCTCGGACTGCACGCTCTTGATGGGTTTGATTACCTCGCGCCTGCTGTCCACGCGCTCGCCTACGTCGAGGCCGATCGCGTCCGCCCGGAACGACGGGTTGATCCTGATGTCCATGACGAGGTTGTCCGGCCTGCCGAGATCGAGGAGCGCCTCACGCGTCACCTCCTGCTGGGACGTATAAAGGAGTGACTCATTGAAGAAATAGCCACGCCTGAAAGAAACCAGGACGCGGTGGACGCCGTTTGGCAAAAAAAGTCTCTGCTCCTCTTTGTCGGAGACGGCCACCGCTTCGTCGTCTACCTTCACCTTTATCTCAACGGGAGCGACGAGATTGAAACTTGTCTGCTTCAGGACCATCTCGGTGAGAGGGTTGCCGCCCGATTCCTCCTGTATTAACTGCCCTACCTCGTGTTTGGGCGGCTCGAAGGGCATCGTTTTTATCGTGAGGAGGCATGTCGAGACCTCGATGCGGGTCGGCTCCGCGGCGTTCGCGACAACGACGGAGAGCGGGAGGGCGTACCTCTCCTCCATTGGCAAAGAGAAAAGCGCGACTCTCACGCCTCCCTCTTTGCCAATGGCGAGGACCGTCAGGTCTATCCTTTTGCCCATCACCTTGTAGGTACCGGTAACGAGTGCGTCGATGTCGGCCGTCTTCATGTTCTTCTGCGCGAACTCTATCAATTTTGCATCGCTGTCCGGATAAAATATAAGCCCCTTCAGCGCCGATTTGTCCACTAAATGTATGCGCTTCTTCTGGGCGAAGACCCGGCTGAGTTCCCCCACGATCAACCCCGACAACCCGGTTTGCACGTTGTTCTCGTCGAATATCCCGTAGAGACAGACCCGCAGCCGCTTATACGGCTCGTAAGGCGCCACGACGTGAGAGAGGGTTGCGATGGTAATGGGATAGAGGGTTGCGTCCGTGACGGCGACGGGGTCGAAAAAGATGAAAGCCCCAGGGTCGATCTCCTTTCTATCGTTTACGACCTCGCATACACTCGACTGATAGTTGCTGGCCGTGACCGCGCATTGCGCGATAGCGGAGGAAGGCGCGCCCCCTTTGTCGGTCCTGACCGAGCCTACGTCGCCTTTGACGATCCCGTCCTTCTCGCCGACGTTCATCACGGCCTTCTCGCCCCGCGTAATGGTCACTCTCTCGTTGCTCAGGGGTGCCATTACCCCTATCACGGGGTCGAGGGCGAAGCCCGGGCGGCACAGCGCCGAAAGGCCGAGCAGCGTGACTATCAGCACCGATACATTCTTCATTTATCCCCCTTCTTTCGCAAAAAGATTTTTCAGGAGAGTGGGTGTGATGAATATGAGAAGCTCGCTTTTGTTGTCGGTCTTGGATGTATGCTTGAAGAGCGAGCCGAGGAGCGGAATATTCTGGAGGACCGGTATGCCTGACGTATCGTTTTCCTGGGTTACCTCGTATATCCCGCCCATCACCACGGTCTCCCCGTCCCTTACGAGCAGCTCGGTAACGGCCTCCCTCTTCGTGACGGCGGGCACGGGGAAGCGCGAGTCAAAATTAGGCTCGTCTTTCTTTGCCCTGATCGTCAGTCTGATATTCCCATCCTTTATCAGGTGGGGGGTTACTTCGAGCTCCAGCACGGCGAGCTTGAACATGATGTTGGTGCCAAGCTGCGCCGACGAGCTCTGGTAAGGGATCTCCGTGCCCTGAGTGATGCGCGCCGCGTGGTTTTCGGAGGTGACCACCTTCGGGCTGGAGATCACCTTGCCCCTGCCCTGGGCCTCCATGGCGGAGAGCACCAGGTCGAGCTGCAGCGAATCGGTGAGACCTCCCACGAAGACACCCATCGACCCGCCCGTGCCCGCCCCCATGGTAGCGGGTAGATTAACGTTGTACGGGAACGACACGACCCCGCTCCTCATACCCAGGTTCCCTGTCGGGGCCGTGTACGCGGTGGCGCTGGAATCCCCCGTTACCTGCCTCGCGGCGGTAGACCCGATGGACTCGCCCCGTATCCTTGTCTGGTACGAGGCGCCCCATTGCACACCCAGCTCCTTCGAGAAAGTGGAAGTGGCCTGGACTATGCGCGCGTTGATCTGTACCTGCTTCGGGGGTATGTCATGTTCTTTTATGAGCCTTACCACGTCGGTCACGTTCTCTTTCGTGTCCTTGATGATGAGAGCGCTGTTCCATTTGACCATGGTGACGACGCCGTTCGGCGAAAGCAGGCCCTTGGGCTTCCCGGTGAGCGTGTTTTCGGCGCCCTGCCCGCCCTGCTGCGGCATCCCCTGAGACATGTCTTTTGCCGAGGCCGACGTCTCGCCCGTTATCATCTTCTCCACTTCACCGATGTCGGCATAATTGATATAGACCGTCTCCGTGACGAACTGCTGTTCCAGTTTCTGCCGCGCCGCCCTCTCCCTCACGAAGTCAAGCCGGTCCTTTGTCCCCCTTTCCCTTTCATCGTAGAACTTCTTTGTCGTCATGACCCGGACCACGGTCTCCTCTTCCGCCTTGGCGAGGTCGTTGTTTCTTAGGACGACCTCCAGGGCGTCATCGCAGGAAACATTTTCCAGCTTGATGGTAACCTTGCCCTTTACGTCATCGGAGATCACCATATTCTTCTTCGAGACCTCTGCAATCACCCTCAGCACGTTCCTGATATCCGCGTCGATGAAATCGAAGGATATTCTCGGAATCGCCTGGGGCGCGCGCTGGCCGTTGCATACGAGCGGCACGAGCATAAGGGCAAAAGAGAACAGAAGCACGGCCTTTTTCATGTGTCACCTTTCCTATTTTCGAGGAATATCCAATAATATCTTCCTGATGTCTCCTCTCAGCTTATAAGCCAGAACAACTTTGTCTTCCAAGGTATCAAAAACCCAGAGGTTCTTGTTAAGGAAGTCCCCTTTCTTGAAGAGCAGCCCTTTACCCTGCGTGTCTTCCATCAAGGCGAACGTCACCGCCCCCGACTTTATCATCCCCACGAATTTCAGCTCTTCGAGCTCGTATCCCTCTTTTTCGGCCGGCCGGACAGACGTCCTCCTGGCCGCTTTCAGCAGATAGACCGGCTCGAAAGGGTCCCGCCGGTCCTGGGAGGCGTAGGAAAAATGGTCCATATCTGCGGCGGGAGCAGCCGTCGCCCTTGCCTTCTCGCCCGCGCATACGGCGAAGGGGGCAGAAATGAGGAAGAAGAGCAACAGCGCGGGGAAAAGCCTATTGCCTGGCCGGATCACTCTTTTCCTCCTGGACCAGGCGCCGGTTGCGGCCCGGATGCAGCGCCCGTGGGCGGGTACCCGGAGCGGCCCGCACCGGTCGATTCCACACGTTTGTTCGCGGATGGCAACGGCTCTTTCATAAAAACGTACGTTTTCGCGAGGCAGGAGCCGTCGAGGGTCCCTTTTGGGCCCGTCCCTTTCGACTCCAGGGAAAAGCCCGTGATATGAATGATCCTCTCAAGTTTTCTGACCCCGTCGAAAAAGTAGCCGATGCCGTGATACGAGCCCGTGTATCTCATTTCGAAGGGCAGCTCCAAATAGAACTGCCTGGCTGTCGATTCTTTCGGGGCAAAATATTTCACGTGCGTCCGCGTTTCCTGTGCGACGAGAGAAACCTGTCTCAGGAGCGCCGGCACTTCTTTTTCTTCCGCCATTTGCCTCAGCCTGTAGTTCAGGTCGGCCTTAAGCGAGGTGTACTGTCTGCGCGTCTTTTCCATATTGTTCTTCATTGCCGTTACTTTGATGAGGTCCTGCCGCAGGCCGTTCACCTCGGCGTCCAGTCTCTTTTTCTCCCTGATCTGGGCGTCGAAGAGAAGGAAATAGGCGGCAGCGATGATCACCGCGGGCAGAAGCAGCACGAGCACAACCCTGTATTTCCCCGGAATTGTCAGTTCTGGAAGGTGCAGCTTCATGAGGCGGCACCGCCCTCGACGACGAATTTCTTCACTGTCGTCCCCGCTTCGGTCATGTCCTCCACACTCTTCAATTCGACGTTCTTCAGATAGGAGAGCCGGGACAGCCCCTCCACAAAGGCGCAGATCGACTCGTTGTCTATCGACCTGCCTTCGATATCGACCCGCGTCTCGACCTTTCGTACCCTCTTGAGCCACAGGTTTTCCGTCGCCAGCGACGAAAGGTCATAGAGCAGCCTGGGCGCAAACGCCCTACCCTCCTTTATCCTGTCTATCACGGCTATCCTCTCGGCTATCTCCTTCCTTTCCTTTTCCATGGTGAGGAATTCCTTGTAGATGCCCTGAAGCGAGGCGACCTGGACGTGCAGGGCAGCCGCCTCGGTGCGCAGCCGCGCTGCATCGCGATTATTCTTCAGGAAGACGGCCCCGACCAGGACCAGCGTGAGTGCCAGTATCGCAGAGAACAGAAAGAGATCGGGGCAAAATCTCCGTTCTCCATGGCCTCTCTGCGGCAGAAGGTTTATCTTTATCATCGGGCGCTCTCGTTCCTTCTCGTCGACAGGGAGAGCGCCACGGGCATGAAGAATTCCTGACTTTCCTCCGTGGGTGCGTGGCCGCCGTCATCGAGGTTGAGGAAGGGGTTGAGGAATTCGACGCCTATACCCGTGTCCGATTCGATCTGTGCTTTCAGGCCGGGGACAAGAGAAGAGCCGCCTGTCAGATATATCTTGCCCACCGTCTCCCTGGGTTTCGTGGCTACGTAAAAATTGACGGTCTTGTTGATCTCGGACGATATGTTCGCCACGAAATCATAAAGCACCCCGGTTGCATCATCGCCTTTCAGCTTCTTTTCCTCGGCCTCCCGGTAATCGAGGTTCTGCGGTTTGCCAAGCTCCTGGGTGACGTGCTTTCCCCCTACCAGTATCTCCCTCGTAAACTCCAGGTTCACTCCCTTGACGATCGCAATGTTCGTCACCGATGCGCCTATGTCCGCCGCGAGGATCGAGGAGCTTTCGGGAGTGTATATCTGCTCGATCAGGTTCGTTATCGCAAAGATATCGACGTCGAGCACGCAAAGGTTGAGCCCGGCCAGCTCGAACGTTTTCATGTAGCCCTCGATGATCTCCTTCTTCGCGGCCACGATAAGGAGGTTCATCATCCGGTCCTTTTCTTCATCCGCGCCCATGATGTAATAGCTGTAATAGATATCTTTCAGGGGAAAGGGGATGATATTTTCGACCTCGATCCTTACCGCGCTTTCGAGGGCTTCCTTTTCGAGGACGGGCATGGTTACCCTCTTCGTTATCACGCTGTAGCTCGAAAGGGCCGAGGCGGCGTTCCTCGTCCTTATGGAGCCTGCATCGAGCAGGTCCTTCAATTCCCCGGCCACAAAAGGCCGGTCGACGATGTTTCCGTCATGCAGCAGGTCATGGTCGTAGGACCTGTGCGCCAGGCCGGATAGGGCGAAGCGCCCCTCCTTCGTCTTCTTGAGAAGACAGACCTTTATCGAAGTCGTTCCGATGTCGACTCCCAGCAACTGGCGGGGCTTCCCGAAACCGAGTCTGCAAAGAGGGTCGAGCTTGTCCAGGAATCGATGTATCATGGCTTCCTCACAGCGCGCTGACTTTTCATCTCAAAACAAAGCTGAAGAATAAATGGATAAGGTCATTGCCGGCAATTGCATAAATCAGCGCCCCGAGGGAGAGGAAAGGGCCGAAAGGAATCGCGTATTTCATCCCTTCGCCCTTGATCAGCATGAGAGGGAGACCGACGATAGTGCCCAGCAAAGACCCGGCAACCAGGGAGAAGATAACGCCCTCGATGCCGCAAAACGCGCCTATCATGCCGAGGAGCTTTATGTCGCCGCCCCCCACGCCTTCCCTCTTTCTCAGGAACTCGTACGATTTCGCAATGGCGAAGAGCAGACCTGCGCCGAGCAGCACCCCGCCCAGGGAAGTCGCGAGCCGCACGAGGCTTTCGGGCGCCCATCTGAGGAGACCGGCGCTTACCAGCAGGCCGCCCACCGAGTCGACGTTGCCGAAAGAGGGCCTGAAGAATGAAAGGGCAACCCCGAGAAGGAGTCCGCCGAGGCTCAGTATGTCGGGGATTATCAGGTGGTCCAGGTCGATGAAGGATATCACGATGAGCAGGCAGGCAAAAACGAGTGAGACGGCCAGCTCGGGGGATAGGCCCAAGACCGTGCAGAAGACGACGAAAAGCGCGCCGGTTACCAGCTCCACAAAGGGATATCGGATCGATATGTGTTCGCCGCAGTTCCTGCACCGGCCCCGGAGGAGCATGTAGCTGACGAGCGGGATGTTGTCATAAAATAATATCGGGGCTTCGCAGGCGGGGCACCTGGAGCCGGGACGCACAATCGACTCGTTTCGCGGGATCCGGTAGATGCAGACGTTGAGGAAGCTGCCGATAATCGCCCCGAGGACAAAAAAAAGCACGTTCACGACAAATTGGGAAGAAAGCCACTCATTCATGCATCACTTTATACTTATCGGCGAATGCTAAGCTAATCATAAACCAAAGACAAGTTCTTTTAAAAGAAATAAGGGCGGGGGCCTCCACGACCCCCGCCCATCCGCTGCGTGGCTCGTGCTAACTTGCCGGTAGGAAGGCCGCCGTCAGGCCGCCCCACGTCCACCGGCCCGTCGCAAAGTTAGGAGTAAGGGTCAGTGTCTGCGTGTCGGCCGCACTGTTCGTACCGGCGATCGTCGCCGATATGACGCCCGTTCCGGCGGCAACGGTCCAGGTTCCCGCGGTCACGTACTGTGTAGGCAAGGTAACCCCGTACTGTGCAAGGATGGCCGCTTCGCCGACTCCTCCGACGATGCCGGCGGTGCCGAGCGACGCCTGTTCCGCCGCGACCGCTGTCTTGATTGCGCTGAACGCGTTGACCACCCCTGTCACCTTCGCCTTTGCCGTATAGCCGGTATATGCGGGGACCGCGATAGCCGCGAGGATGCCTATGATGGCGATAACGATGAGCAACTCGATGAGCGTAAAGCCTTTGTTCCCTCTGCTAACCTTGATCATTGTACTGCCTCCTTGATAAGATAAATTTTATAAGCCTTGCGGGGTTTCGATTCCTTTCTCATTCTCCCCGGCTGCGATCTATAAAGCAAAAGCGGTGCCACCGGAGTCTCCTCACGTGAAACCGTTACGCCGACAAGAGAAAGCAAGGTGGCCGTTCTTCGGGCGAGAGGGGCTGCATGGGGCGCTTTTGACCTTTACCGGTTCTTGCAGGGTGAGAGAATAAGGCTAAAAGTCCTTGATAGCGGCTTGAAAATGCAGGTGTGCTATTTTGGCTCTACGATAATGCCGTTATTTGATCCCGTACTTCTCGATCTTCCTCAGGAGGGCCCGGCGGCTGATGCCCAGCTTTTTTGCGCTCCGGCTCCGGTTGCCCCGGTATTCCTCCAGCACCGCTACAAGGTGATTTTTCACGACCTCGTCGAGGGAGCTTGCCTCTCCCCCGCGCGCCTGTCTCGTTTTCGGGGCTCTCAAATAGGCGGGCAAATGGCTCGGACCGATAAAAGACTCGCCCGTGAGGATCACCGCCTGGTTGATCACGTTCTCCAGTTCACGCACGTTTCCGGGCCAATCGTGTGAGAGCAGAATATCCTGGGCAGGTCTTGAAATACCGCGCACCGGCTTTTTCGTCTGTTCCCTGTACCGCTTCAGCATGAAACGGGACAGGAGAGGGATGTCGTCTTTCCTCTCCCTTAAAGGAGGGATGTGGATAACGAGCGGGGTAATCCTGTAAAAAAGGTCCTCCCTGAACCGGTTGTTCTGGACCTCTTCCTTTAGATCTTTGCTCGTGGCCGCGATAACCCTGCAGCGCGACTTGGATACGCGGTTGCTCCCGACCGGGCGGAATTCGCCGTTCTGCAGGACCCGCAGCAGGTGCGGCTGGAACGACAAGGGGAGGTCACCTATCTCGTCGAGGAAAAGGGCGCCTTCCTTGGCCGCTTCGAACAGCCCTACCTTATCCTGGATCGCGCCGGTAAAGGACCCTTTTTGATGGCCGAACAGTTCCGATTCGATCAGGGTTTCGACATAGCCCGCGCAATTAGACGTAACGAAAGGGTCTTCCGGCCGGCTGCCGAGAGCGTGAAGGGCACGCGCCACCACTTCTTTCCCCGTCCCCGTCTCGCCGGTTATCGAGACAACCCGATAATACGGGGCGATGCGCTTTATGAAGGAAATGATATCGAGTATCTTCGGGTTCCGGCCGACGATGCCGGCAAACTCGTACTTCTGATCAAGCTGTTCTTCGAGCTGGGCCAAGTCGATGCGCATCTCCGCCATGGAGATCAGATCGGCCACGATGGCGCCGAGCCTGCCCATGTCCACGGGCACCTTGAGGCACGCGTAGGCCCCGCCCTTGACCGCCTCGACCCCTTCCTCGTTATCCCCGCCTACCAGCACGACCTCCGCCCTGGGATCGGCCGACTTTATATCGGAAAGCATTTCCGCAATCCCGAATTCCGCCAGGATAAGGTGATAATTCCCGTGAGATACCCGCTCCATGAGGGAATCGGCACTTTCCAGACTATCGACCTGATGGCCTTCCAGCACGGAAAGGAGAGCGGCCGGGGGATGTGCGAGCGCCATGAGAATCTTCATAATATTCGATTACCTGCCCCGTTTTACGCTGATAGATTATTTTTGATTACGTGAGAATATAATCCGGAACGGCTCACGGTGTCAAAGATTAACATGAGCCGTCCCGGACCCTGGAATGCTTTTATGCCTGCCCTGATGCCATCCTGCCCTTGAGGTCTTCCCGCAACGCCTTTTTGTCATGTTTTCCCGCCTGCGTGAGGGGGATCGTCTCCACCACCACCAGGTACTCCGGGATCAGGAGCTTGGAAGCGCCCTTACCCTCCATGAACGCGCGTATCTTGCCCAGGTCGGTCGTCGCGCCGGGGGCCACCCGTACGTACGCGCAGACCTTTTCACCCAGCTCCCTGTCGGGCATGCCGATCACCGCCGCGTCGGCGACTTCGGGCAACTGGCACAAAAGGTCCTCCACCTGGGAGGGCGTCACATTTTCACCACCCCTTATGATGAGGTCTTTGATCCTGCCGGTGATCCGCAGGTAGCCCGCCTCGTCTATGCGCGCCTGGTCGCCGGTCCTGAAGAAGCCGTCGGACGTAAAGGACTTTGCGTTCTCTTCCGGGTTCTTCAGGTACCCGGAGAAGATGCACGGCCCCCTCGTCGCCAGCTCACCGTCCGAGCCGAGGGGCACCTCGCGCCCGTGCCCGTCTAGGATACGTACCTCATCGTAGGGACAGCAGGGCTTTCCCACGGTGGTGCAGATCGTCTCGATATCGTCGATAAGGCTCGTCCGGCACAGGAGACCCTCGCTCATGCCGAACTCGTTTACATACGTGCAGCCGAGCTTTTTGTAGAGGTCGCGGATCAGCTCCGGCGTGCTGGGCTCTCCGCCGGCGGATATCTTCTTCAAGGACGTCAAATTATAGTTCCCCAGCTCGGGCTGCTCCAGTATCCTCCGCATGAGACTCGGCACGGTCGGCATATAGGTCACTTTCTCCGCCTGTATGCTCGCGCAGATGTCGGTGGGCTTGGTGGAGTCGAGAAGCACCAGCTTGTAGCCGAAGAAGATGGACCCGACTACATTGAGAAGCGCAAGGTTATGACCGACGGGGACGACGATAAGGGCAACGTCGAGCGGGTTCATCTCCCAGCTCTTGTGCATGTACTCGACATTGCAGATGTAATCGTTATGGGTCCTGGGTATGCCCTTCGGCATGCCCGTGGTCCCTCCCGAAGGCATGATATGGGCCGCATCGGCGGGATTGGGTCTTCTTTTTGCGAGCTCTTCGCGCTCACCCGCGGTGACGGGCTGTGCCATCAGCGCCTCCAGGCTGCTCGTAAACCCCGGCGTGCTGCCGGAGGCCCTCACCGAGATCACCTGTTTCAACTGAGGGTTGAATGACCGCACATCATTCAGGAACGACGCATAGTCGATCTTGCGATAGGAGGTCGGGACTATCCAGGCGGTCGCCTCCGTCAGCTTGCCCAGGTGGCTCACCTCCAACTGCTTGTAGCCCGAGATCAAAAGCACGGGGACCGCTCCGATCCTTTGAAGGGCGAAATATGAGTAGACGTACTCGCCCCAGTTCGGCAACTGAAGCAGCACGCACTCACCCTGCTTGATGCCGAGCCGCATGAGACCGGCGGCCAGGCGGTCCACCCGCTCCCTCAGCTCGGCGAAGGTGATGCGCATCCTGTCATCGACCACGGCTTCCCTGGCGGGGAAGACGTCGGCGACGCGGTCGAGCATATCGCCCAGCGTAAGGCCGAGCCACCACCGCTTTTTTTCGTATTTTTCACTCTGGTCCTGACTGCGTTTCGGAAATTCGAGGCTCATATGCACACGCTCCTTGAAAGCCGCGTTGCCTTCTCCCCTTGAAGACCCCCGAAGGCAACACAGTGACGGTTGGCTATAGATTGACTAGAGGTCTTCTTTCTTGAATTCGCCCGGCCTCGCGATGGAAGGCGTAAACGGATCGGGCGCGTTCAGCATGCCCTGCGGCCAGCGATTGCAATTCACCTTCTCGTAGCGGGAGTCGGCTTCCAGGCACCAGTTGCAGGCGACGCAGCGGACGAGCTCCTTCTCCCGGCCCTCTTTTGCCTTGTTGGGCCAGTCAGGGTCCGCGAGGAGCGCCCGGCAGAGGCCGATGACGTCCGCCTTCCCCTGCTGCAATATCTTTTCCGCATGCTCCGGCTCCCTGATCTTCCCGGCTATGATTATGGGCGTCGTGAAACCGGCTGCCCTGACCGCCTCCCTGATCCCATCGGACAGATACACATGGCAACCGTCGGGCCACCAGAACCAGGGGCTCATCCGATGACCGCTGTAGCCTGACATCGGGTCGGGAGGGTTCCCTTCCGCCGGCGTGAGGGCGTCTTCGAAGCGGCTGCCGGCCGACACGCTGATATAGTCCGCACCCAGCTCCGCGAACTTCACGGCGATCCGAGAGCTCTGGGCCAGGGTGTTGCCCGACACATGGAAATCCTCGCCGTTTATCCTGACGCCGAGGGGATAGTTCTCCCCGACCACGGCGCGGACGGCCTTGAATACTTCTATGGGCAGCTTCATCCTGTTCTGGAGGCTGCCACCGTACCCGTCGGTCCTTTTGTTGACGCGGGAGAGGAAAGACGAGAGCACATAGGCATGGGCCATGTGGACTTCGATAAAGTCGAAGCCTGCGGCAAGGGCGCGCTTGGCCGCCGCGACGTGATCTGCCACGATCTTCGGCAGCTCCTCCGTCTTGAAGTCCTCGACCTTCTGTCTCCAGCCGGTCTTCGCAAGCTTCAGGTGCTGCATGATCTGGATGCCCATCTTTACTTCCTTGTTGACCTCGCGGACCGCCTTGACCACCTCGGTGATACCGGGCACGAACTCGTCGCTCGAGATACGGAGGTTAAAAGGACTCTTCGAGGGGATCACGACGGCCGCCTCCACGACGATGGCCCCGACGCCGCCTTTCGCTTCTCTCAGGTACCTCTTTTTGAGGTCCTCCGTGACGAACCCTTCCTCCGTCGTCAGGCCCGATACCATGGAGGTGCGCTGTATCCTGTTGGAAAAAGTGACCCCGCGCATGGTGATCGGCTCAAATAACTTCTCGTATTTCATTGCTCCTTCTCCTTTGATATATTTTGTGACAACGACTTTTCCCATCTCTGCCCGGTCCTTGCGAGCCGGGCAGAGATGGGTTATCTCGCGCCTTTCGGACTTCGGCGAATCGCCGGGTCATCGTCCGGACTTTCACGCTCCTTATCTTGACCTATTTGGCCGAAGCCTTCTTGAGTATCTCCACGGTCCCCGTGTTCCCGTTCACCCTGATCAAATCGCCGTCCGCAATCGACCGGGTGGCCCGCCAGGTCCCCACAACCGCCGGGATCCGGTACTCCCTCGCCGTAATGGCCGCATGGGTGAGCATGCCTCCCGTATCGGTCACGACGGCCTTGATCTTCGGGAAGAGCGGCGTCCATGCGGTCGCCGTGTACGGGCATACCAGGATGTCGCCCTGATTCAGGGTCGAAAAGCCCTCGAAAGTTTTTACCACACGAGCGATCCCTTCCGCAACACCGGGCGCCCCCGGGTAACCTTCAAACACGTCCATCACCGCCATTTCCTCTACCTTCCCGGCCTTCAGCACCTCGTCGACCATCCCGAACACCTTGATCAATATGGGGTCCTCTGCCTTTTCCGGGATGGAGCCCATCGTCAACGGGGCCTCCTGCGCCGCCTTGGCCTGCTCCCACCCTTCTTTCCTTTCCTTGATGAGAGGGAGAGTCAGACGATGGTAGTGGTAGATCGCGGGGTTCCTGTACATGGAGAGGGATTCCATCACCTCGGCCAATTCGTAGTAATTGAAGAAGAACACATCATCGGATTTTTCAAGCAGACCGTATTTGACAAGCCTCCTCCCGCAGACCGTGGCCACGTCGTGCAGCCTGGCGGTCGAGGAGCCGTCGATATAGAATCCGTGGTCCTCCTGGAACTGGTAGATCTTCTTCCCTATTTCGAGCTGTGTCGCGAACGTTCCGGCGTCCGCCTCGTTAAGGGTCGTCTTGAAGGCGGATGCCGCGGCCTGTCCTTCCCTGATCATCGATTCCCTGTCCGCCTTTATGTCCCAGCCCTGCCTCGTCTTCAGGATGTACGTCTTCAATGTCTCCATGACGGGAGAGGGGTCCTCGATCCACGTGGGGAAGATGACGTCCAGGTGGGCAGCCGTGATCCTGTGGCCGTACATGTCGAGGAACTTGTTGAACGACCTGATCCAGACCACGCCTCCGGGGTCTTTTTCCAGCTCGTAAAGCACGGCTTTGGGGTCGAAACCGAGGATCTTGTCGGCTATGCCCTGTCCGTCCGCCAGCTTCGCAAGCTCCCAGAGGGCCGTGTCGGTACGTGTGGCCATGGTCTCGAGACCCTTGAGCATGGTGGTGAAGTCCTTTTCTTCGAGCCCGTGTTCCTTACAGAAACCCTCGAAACCGAAATAGAGCACGTCGGCCATGTACATGGTGGTGAAATGGATTTCCCAGTTCCTCCTGTTGATGGCTTCGCTTCTCTTGATCGCATTGTACAGGTCGGTGTCGGACATGCCGTCGTTGACCGACGCCATGAACGTGAGACCTTCCTTTACCTCGTCGATGTAGCCGTTGTACCATTCATCCCAATGTGCCCCGCAGTGTTCGAGCAGCCTGCCGAACTCGGCGGCCCGCCTGCCGATCTCGTCCGGGTCCGTAAGAGCCTCGAAGCCGAGCATCACCCGGCCCTTGTGGATCTTCACGTGACCGCCCTTCGAAGGCGGCAATTTCGTTATCTCGGCCCCGACGTGGTAGCCCCAGGCGTGATGTTTCTGTATGGTCGTCATGCCGAGAGGCGATATGGGAAACGGCTGGTGGAGGTCGTCGCGGAACCAAAAAATATCGCTGTCATCGGTTATCCTGAGAGTCCTCAAACTCGAAATGCTTCGGTCGTGCGTGTCAAGGTTCAATTTGTCGTACATGTCCCCCTCCCTTATCTACTTGGCTATTTGTCTTACGTGTCCAGCTTCGAAAGGGCAAGCTGAAGGAACTCATACACATCCCCCTGTTGCCGATTTGCCCTCAGGCCCAGTCCACGCGCGAGTTCGCCGTAAAGTCGCCGGCGCTCATCCTCGCCCAGGGCGGCCACGGCGGATGCCCGCAGCCCTTTCTTCTGAAGCTCTTCACTTAAAGAACCGAGTACCGCCGCAAAACGCGTGGAGGTGGCGGAAGCATCCTCCATCTTGAAACCCGGTCTCTTCTTATCATAAAAAACATGCTCCACCTTGCCGCCTTCTTTCACCGTCACCTTCTCTTCCGGCGCATATGCCTGAAGGGCATCCCTGCCGACAAAAAGGATGTGCTCGATGCGACGGGGGAGGCGTTTGATCACAAGAAGCTCCGGGTAATCGTCCGCTACCTCCAGGGACAACCGGCCTTCCTCTTCAACGCGCTCCAGGGTGTAGAAGCGCAGCAGCTCCACGGCCCGTCCATCCACGGCCGCAACCTCCTTCCAACCGTCCTTCCACTCCAGAAGGACAAAGTTCTTCGCCGTCCCGGCCGCCTCGCCTGCCCCCAGGCTGGAAAGCTCCGCCTGCACCCGTCCGCTCAACGTGCCGAAGGGCGCCTCCAGGCGCGTACCGTCCTCGTACTCCACCACTATGCGTTTTGGCCCGCTCATATCACACCTTCTTCCTGATCAGCTCTTTGAGCTTCAGAAAATCGCTTATCCGGTAATCCGCCTCATGGGGAACTGAATCGACATAGCCCGTGTACTGTATGGTGATGAAACCCCGCTTCTTCGCGGGGATGATATCCGTGGCAGGCTTGTCCCCCACCATGGCGCCCTCCCGCGGCTCGATGCCGCGCTTCCGTAGCGCCAGGACCAGCTCGTCGTAGAGCGTCCCCTCCTCTTTCGTCTTTCCCTTGTACGCCAGATCGATCGACCCGTCGCGCAGGTCGATCCTGCCCTGCGGTGTCACCAATTCTTCGAAATAATGAGTCAGATTTTTCGTTGCGAGGAAGCGGGTCACGATATCGGCGCCCATCGCCCCCAGCGTCTTTTTCAGCTCGGCGACGACCGCAAGATGGATCCCCTCGTCCTTCAGGTAGCGGAGCGCCTCTTCCAGGCCGTTCCCCATGAGCAGGTGTTCCTGTTCCTTGGCGGAGAAGATTTCCCTGGCCGCCTCCTTCCCATCGAAGACGTAACTCATGATCTCGTCACGATGGCCCTCCTTCACCGCGCTGAAAGACCCGTATCGCTCCTTGAGCTGCCGGTATTTGTATATACGCTCTTCGATAAGCTCAGGCTCCCCGATCTCCTTGGACACATCGCCCACCACGAGGAAATTGCGCAAGCCTGTCGGGTCCATCATGCACTGACCAAAGTCAAAACCGATCCACTTCAGCTCGATAGCCATTCTCAACCTCCCGACATTCGAGGGAACCTTTCGCCCGGATCGTTGCGGGCCGAAGGGGAGAAAAGAACCCCCCTTCGGCCCGTTTGCCCGCTACTTCTTCATCGGCGGCAGATGGAAGATCCTCTCCGCGTTCTTCCCCAGTATCAGCTCGATCTCGTCCTGCTTCAGGCCCGCCTGGGTCTGCAGGTCTTTTATCGCCTTGATCGCCCCTTCCGGGTCACCCACCCTGTGGGCGTAGTCCGTGCCGATAATCATCTGACCCGGGCCGACCCATTCGAGACAGCATTTCATGGCGGGCAGATAGAAAGACGTCGTGTCAGGGTAGACCCTGGTCTTATACGTCACGTCGGGCGACTCCTTCAGCTCGATCCCCCATTCCTTTCCGTAGCCCTTGTACGCATCCTGGATCCTGCGGACAAAGTACGGTACGGTGCCGCCCAAATGCCCGTGCACCAGCGTCAATTTCGGGTATTTGGCCATTACCCCCTGAAAGATGAGGCTCATGACGGCCATGCTCGTATCGAGCGTGTAGCCCCAGAGCTGGTACGGCAGCCTCATCATATCCATCACGGAGGCGGTCAAAGGCACCGCGGGGTGGACCAGGAAGGGCATTTCGTATTTGTTCGCGATCTCGTAGATGCCGTGAAACTTCTCGAGATAGACCGCTTCGCCGTTCACGTTAGAAAACATCTGGATGCCGACGGCGCCCATTTGGTGGCACCTTTCCAGCTCCTTGCATGCCGCGTCCGGGTCCTGGTACGGGAGGGAAGCCATGTGGAAAAACCGGCCCGGGTACTTCCTGGCAGCCTCGGCGAGGTGGTCGTTCAGCTTTTTCGCCCAGTAGATGCCTTCGTCTCTTTCCAGGCTTTCCGGCCCCGGGATCGTCACGGTGAGCAGCTGCGTATCGAGTCCCGCCGCGTCCAGGTCGCGCACCCTGGCCTCGAGGTCGTAATGGCCGGCCCTGTCGATATGGGCCACGACCACGCCCTTGTAATACATCCTGAAGGCGGTGGGCCCGTCCTGGATACAATAAGGAGTCTTGTCCTTGCCCCTCGATATTAGGTAATCAATATACTCTTTCGGATACCAATGACAATGCACATCAACCGTTCTCTGCGCCATGTTTCCCCCTTCTTTAGATTTTTTTGAACTTCCTGAATCCGCCGCCTTCGGCGGAAAACCGTTCCGCCATTTCAATTCGTTTCCCGTGGCGTTTTCGCGGACCACCTCCTTTGCTTTTTTATTGCTCGCCGCCGGCCCTCGCCCTTCGGGCCTGCAGGATGTACAGGTTATCTTTTTCGTAGGCAAACTCGATGTCCTGGCAACAGCCATAATGGTTCTCGATGAGGCAGGCGATCTTGCACAGTTCTTCTATCTGCGCGTCCGTCAAGGTTGCCCGGCTCACCTTCTCACCCGTTACCTCCGCCCATTCCGCGCCGCCGCCTTCCGCCTGACGGTACGTCTCATGCTTCTTGGCGACCCTCTTATCCTTGATGCTCACCGGGTTCTTCGTCATCACGTAGAGGTCGCTCTGGCATCTGCCGCAGACCACGGTTTCCCCCAGGCCCCAATTCGACTCGACCACGATCTCATCCTTCGACCCGGTTATGGGATTGATGGTAAAGAGCACGCCGGCCATCTCCGAGTTGACCATGAGCTGGACCGTCGGCGCGATGACCGCCTTGTTGTAGTCGAGCCCTTTCGAGTGGCGGGCAAAAGCGGCGCGTCCCGACCAGACCGAAGCCCAGCATTCCTTCACCTTCTGCACCACGTTCTGCGCTCCCCGGATGTAGTGGAACGTGTCCATCATACCGGGGAAAGAGGAGACGGGCGAATCCTTGATCGCCACCGACGACCGCACGGCCACGAAGGGCTCCACCCCGTCGCGGGAAAGAGCCGCGTAGCTCTCCACGATCTCCTTCTCTATCTCGGGCGGCACGGGGGCGGCGGAAATCAGCTCACGGATCTCTTTTGTCTTCTCTTCCAGACCCTGGAAATCATCGAAGTCGATCTTCGCCGCGGCCTCGTCTATCCGGCCTTTGAGCCCGTTTACTTCCAGATGATGGTAGTACGCCTGTCCGAGCACGCTGAATCCACCGGGCACATTCAGCTTGAGGCTCGTAAGCTCACCCAGGTGGGCCGCCTTTCCGCCACACTCTTCGAACAGGTCTTTGTTCAGTTCCTCGAACCTTTTGACAAACATCATACCCTCCAAATAGTTTTACCCCTTGCCTCCCGCGGCGGCCTTCGCCTACGCACCAGGGGGCAGTTCTTCAGCACCGAGAGGCGGGCCCGGGATTGAAAGCGGGGCGCGCAGGAAGAAGAATTGATGGACGAGCAATGCAAGCGCGGTCACGTGAAGGGTGTAGAAGGCCGTCCACATATTGATGTCGATGGGTAAGCCCGCCGCCTGCGCCTTCGCCACGAAGGGCTGGAGAATGACGCGCAGGATGCAGATCCAGACAGCCGTCAGCACGATCTCTTCCAGCAGGAAGCACTTCCATCCCCGTGTGGGCTGAATGCAGCCGGCGCAGGGATACAGCTCGAAGGCCACGGAGTGCATGAGGGACCAGCCGATCATGCTCGCTCCTATGGCGCCGAACCAGAAGGTAGGCGGTATCCCCAGGGAGAGACCGCCCTGCCAGAAGGCATAACCGAGGAACACGCATACCGCGGCCAGCACGAGCTGGTAGAGCCCTTTCGGCAGCTTGTAAAACGGCCATCCCTGAAAACACATGGGGAAGCCCCACACCTGTATCCACACGATAATCCAGACACACAGCCCGAACCAGTAATCGGCAGGAAAGATGCCCTTTGGATCCCACGGCACCCCTTCGGCGGGGGTACCCTTCATACTGGGGAATATGGACCAGATAATAAGGGACAACACCATTATGACGACGCTGCCGAAAAGCCAATTCGCCCACGGGGCCTTGAACGGGTGAGGCCCGACCCCGTCGAAGGCGTACCAGAGGGTTACCATGAAGACGATGATGCCGAATGTCGGCGTCATGGGCATCCTGGGATAGACATAACCCACGAAGAAGTAGAGTAAGAACGCCGTGAGGACCCAGACGATCATCATGCCGATGCCGGTCAGCACTTTGCTCGTGCCCGGCTTCCACGTGCCTCCGGGCACGCCGAAAGGCCAGCCGAGACCGAGGATGCCAAAGGTTACACTACCCATAAGCAAGAAGAACGAGAATGGAAGATACGCCATGACAAACCATTTGATGGGCACTACATACATGAAGACCCATGAGATTGCCATGATGACGACGAACCGCAGTAACGCTTGTGCTGTTGACATTCCCCAACCTCCCCCAGTTTAGTCACCCCTGAAAAATCAGGAGTTCGATCACAGCACTTCTGTCACCAGTTGTTCCGCCTTATCTGTGCGGCGGAACCGCTGCTATGTTCCCCGAAACACGGGCTTTCGCTTCTCGATAAACGCCGACAGCCCCTCTTCGGCATCGAGGGAATTGGCCACCTGATCGTATATCTCAAGCTCGGACCGTAGCGCCTCCTCGAGAGGCAGGTCCAGACCAACGTCCACGGCGCGCTTGCATCCCCGCACCGCGAGGGGACCAGCCGAAGCGATTTTCCCTGCTAAACTCCTCACCTCCTCCATTAAAGTCTCTCTCCCGCAAACCTTCTCGACGAGGCCCCAGGCAAAAGCCTCTGCCGCGGTCAGCATCGTCCCCGACAGCATCAGATATTTGGCCCTTCCCGGACCGATCAAACGGGGCAACAACTGAGTCCCCCCGTAACCCGCCATCACCCCGAGCGCCGCCTCGGGCAACCCGAATTTTGCGTTTTCCGCGGCGATCCGGATATCGCAGGCCAGCGCCAGCTCGCATCCACCGCCGAGGGCATATCCGTTGACCGCCGCGATCACGATCTTGCTCGATCTTCTGATTCGGGACAATATTTGATGCCCTTTGGTGATGAAGGCCGTCCTCCCGCTTCCCGCACTCTTGATCTCCAACACGTCCGCCCCCGCGACGAAGGCCTTGGAGCCTGCCCCCGTGATGATGACAACGAGGGAGTCTTCGTCGTCTTCGAGCGTCCGGAATATCTCATCGAGCCTGAGCATGATCCGATCGTTCAGTGCATTGAGAGCGGCCTCCCTGTTGACCGTCAGCAGGACCGTGCGGTCCGCCTTTTCCACGAGCACTCCCTCTTCAGCCACGCTTCCTCCTTATCTTCGTTACACGGACACGTTCTGTGCGATGTATCCCATGGCCTGCGAGATGGCCGCGGCCGATTTGAGGGTCTCCCTCACGATCCTCTTCAAGCCCTTGTCATCTTCCGTCGAGGAGATGAAACCGAGCCCCACGGCGGCGATAACCTCTCCGCTGAAATCACGGACAGGCGCCGCGACCCCCGTAATGCCCTCGAACGCCTCCCCCAGGTCCACGCAATACCCCTGTGAGCGGATAATCCCGAGCCGCTTCCTGAAAACCGCCTCATCGGTGATGGTCTTCTTCGTGACGGCCACGAGAGGATACCTTTTCAACAGCTCCGTGACGTCGTGCCCCGGCAGGTGCGCCATGAGGACATTCCCCAGCATGCCGAAGTGGGGCGGCCGCCTCGCTCCTATGCGGGAGGCGAACCTGACAGGATTAAGAGGGTCTTCCTTCTTGTCGATGTAAACAAGCTCACCATCCTGCAGGATCCCCAGGAAAACGGTCTTGCACACCCTTTCCTGCAGCTTCACAAGGTACGGGACCGCAATCCTTCTGAGGGAGAAAGTGGCAAAGACGACGCTGCCCAGCTCGAAGAGCTTGAGCCCCAGGGAGTATTGCTTCGTCTCTCGCTTGAATCTGAGGAATTCGTAGGTGACGAGCGTCGAGCAAAGCCTGAGCACGGTGGCTTTCGGTATCAGGAGGGCGTCGGAGAGCTCGGAAAGCGTGAAGCTTGACCGCTCCGTGTTAAACACTATCAGGATCCGGAGCGCCCTTTCGAGCGATTTGTTGTTGTAGAAGGTACCGTTGTCCGATGTGGCCATCTTGATGACCTACCGTTTCGATAATTGAAATACGTTTCCGATAA
This sequence comes from Syntrophaceae bacterium, assembly GCA_003165115.1. Lineage (GTDB taxonomy): Bacteria > Desulfobacterota > Syntrophorhabdia > Syntrophorhabdales > WCHB1-27 > BOG-1155. The sequence goes on from PLSJ01000147.1 coordinate 27,851, forward strand.
TTGAAATTCTCACATTTGCACATTCTTTGTCAAGAAAAAAAATACGCAAAAGTAACAATTGCCTGAAACTAACCTGAACTATTGCTGTTTTTTGTGTCGTTCCTTTTGCGCCACGCCACCGGTCCCTAAACCCGCCCTTTTCGCCCGGCCCATTTTTCTTGACGGACCGGCCCGATAAAAGGTCAATTATCAATTGACAAGACGACGAAAAAAACAGTAAAATACCTCAGTTGTGTGCCGATACGAAGAGAAAGCGTCTGGCCCGCGCAAGAGATAATCGGGACTCGGCGCCTTAGCTCTGCTGTTTCACCGGGGCATCATTTGATGCCTTTTGATTTCTTGGGCACCTACACGGGAGTGAGCTTTGATCGTACGATTCAGGGATAAGGAATACGCCGTAGAGGACGGAAGCGTCAGTTTTCTCGATTTCCTCAAAGGGAACGGTGCCTTCGATAAAGAGATCGTTGCCGTGAAGGCATCGGGTGAGCTGGTCGACCTCTCCTCCCCGCTGAGGGAAGGCACCCTCGACCCCGTTTACAGGGACTCCGCCGAAGGCACGCATATCCTGCGCCACAGCACCGCCCATGTCATGGCGGAGGCGGTGAAGGAGCTCTTCCCGGAGGCAAAAGTGACGATCGGCCCGGCCATTGAGGCGGGCTTCTACTACGACTTCGATTACGATCCCGGCTTTACGGAGGAAGACCTGCCCCGGATAGAAGAGCGGATGCAGGCGATCATCGACAAGGACATCCCCATCACGCGCCGGGTAGTGCGTAAGGAAGAGGCGGTCGAGCTGTTCCGCGGCCTTGGGGAGCCCTTCAAGGTGGAGTTGATCGGCGCCATTACGGATGAACAGGTAAGCCTCTACACACAGGACGGCTTCACCGATTTTTGCCGCGGTCCCCACCTCCCCTCGACGGGACTGATACCGGCTTTCAAGCTCCTCAGCCTTGCCGGCGCGTATTGGAGGGGCGNNTCGACCTTTTCAGCATCTCCGACGAAGTCGGCGCCGGGTTGGTCATCTACCACCCCAACGGCGCCCTGCTCCGCTACCTCCTCGAAGACTTCGAGAAGAAAGAGCACCTGAAGAGGGGCTACCAGTTCGTCATCGGGCCGCAGATCCTCAAGGTGGACATGTGGAAGAAGTCCGGCCACTATGAGAACTACCGCGAAAACATGTACTTCACGAAGGTGGACAACGTCGAGTACGGGCTGAAGCCCATGAACTGCGTCGCCCATATCATGGTCTATAAATCGCAGCTCAGGAGTTATCGCGACCTGCCCCTGCGCTACTTCGAGCTGGGCACCGTCAACCGGCACGAGTTGTCCGGGGTGCTCCACGGCCTCATGCGGGTCAGGGAATTCACCCAGGACGACGCCCATATC
>PLSJ01000371.1 GCA_003165115.1 Syntrophaceae bacterium
AGGCGAACTTGTCCCCGCCCAAATCGAGGGTGCGGATCGTCGTATATTTCACCGTCTTGTTCTCGGCGAGCTTCCGGTAAATATGGTAGTGGTCCATCTCCGTGGGGAGGGTCTTGCGGGAGAGATAGATATACTCCGTCCGGTAGAGACCGACGCCGTCCGCTCCGTACCGCTCCACGATATCCATTTCGGCGAGGAGCTCGATATTGGCGCCCACCCTTATCTTGAACCCGTCCTTTGTCTCCGCCTTCAGTCGCGCGATGCGGAGGAACTCTTTTCTCTGGGTGTTGAGACGGGCCTGTTTTATCAGATACGCGTTTTGCACGTCGGCCGGGGGGTTGATGATCACCACCCCTTCGTCCCCGTCTATGACGACGGTATCGTTGTTTCTCGCGATCGCCGTTACGCTGGCGAGGCCGACCACCGCCGGGATTTCGAGGGCCCTCGCCACGATCGAGGTGTGGGAGGTACGGCCGCCCACGTCCGTCACGAACCCGGAGACCTTGTGGAGGTCGAGCTGGATCGTGTCGGCCGGGGAGAGATCGGGGGCGACGATGATCACTTTCCCCCTGATGCCCTTCGCGTCCACGCTCGACACCTTCCCCTTCACCATCGTCCTCAGGAGTCTCTGGTAAATATGGTTGAGGTCCTGCCCCCGCTCCCGCAGGTATGGGTCTTCCACCTTGTCGAAGCTGGAGAGGAACTTCGAGACCACCAGGTCGAGGGCCCACTCGGCGTTGACGTGCTGCTTCCTTATGATCTCGACGACGTCGCCGGTGAAATACTCGTCCTGGAGCATGAGCAGGTGGGCGTCGATGATAAAGGCGTGTTTCCGCACCTTGTCGTCGGGTATCGACTCCTTGATCTTGTTCAGCTCATCCGCGGCCGTAGTGACGGCGGCCTTGAACCTGGCCACCTCTTTTTCGACCAGCTCGCTCTTTACCTGGCGCTTCGCCACATGGATCTTGTCCCGCTCCAGCAGGTAGACCCTGCCTATGGCTATGCCCGATGAGACGGGCGTGCCGGACAGCGTGACGCTCGCGGGTTTATCGCGGCTCATGTCTCACCAAAACCATCCTCTATCAGCTTCCCCAGGTCGGCGAAAGCCTCTTTCTCATCGGTGCCGTCCACCTTGATCGTCAGCCTGGTACCGAGGGGGCACGCGAGCATCAGGAGGCCCATGATGCTCTTCCCGTTCACCTTCTGCCCGTTCTTTTCCACCCATACCTCGGATTTGAACGCCGACGCCCTCTTCACAAACTGGGCGGCGGCCCGCGCATGCAGGCCAAGCCTGTTCCTGATCGTAAAAAGCCCTTCTACCATTTCACCGCCTTCAATTCCTGGGGCTTAAGCGCCCCCTCCGTCGGCAAAGCCGCCGGAGTCTCCTCCCTCGCAAAAGCCTATTCCGCCTTCTTCGTGTTGAGCACGTCCGTCGCCAGGTAAATATTCTTCTTGCCATAGCCCGCGATGAAGCCCGCAAGCTCCGACAGGCCCTTTCCCTGCCTGTAGGTCACCAGTTTTATCAGCATGGGCAGGTTTGTGCCGGTGACCACCTCCACCCTCCCCTCCTGGAGGAAAGAGAGGCTGATATTGGAGGGGGTGCCGCCGAACATATCGGTCAGGATAACCGCGCCCTGGCCGGCATCCACGTTTTTCAGGGCGTCGGTCAGCTTCTTCTTTATCTTGTCGACGTCTTCGTCGGGGAAGATGTCCACGTACTCGAACTGCTCCTGCTTACCCACTATCAACTCGGTGGCGGCAACCATCTCGCGGGCAAGATTGAAATGAGCCACTACGACGATCCCTATCATCGCGCCTCCTTGTCGATGTCCCTGTGCAGCACGGTCACACCATAGTCCATCATGCGCAAATGCCCTTCCAGCTCATTCACGATTGTCGGGGACCTGTGCCTTCCCCCGGTACACCCGATGCAGATCGTGAGGTAGCTCTTTCCCTCCCGTTCGAAAAGGGGCACGAGGTTCACGAAAAAGTCGAGGAGCATGGGGAAAAATTTGTCATAGGTCTCGTTCGATCTCACGTAGTCCGCCACGTCCTCCGACAACCCGGTCTTCTCTTTCAGCCCCTCGACGAAAAACGGGTTCGGCAGGAAACGGACATCCTGCACGATGTCTGCCTCCAGGGGGATGCCGTAGGCATAGCCAAAGGAGATGAGCTGGATCTTCATCCTCTTGTCGCTCATCCCGTAGGTGCTGATGACAAAATTGCGGAGACCGTTGGTGGTGAAAAGGGAGGTTTCGATCACCTTGTCCGCTATCTCCTTTATCCAGCCCACCTGGTCCCGTTCCTTGCCCAGGGCCTCTCTTATACTCGATACGTCGAGGAATGGATGGGCCCTCCGCGTTTCCTTGAACCGCCTGAAAATCGTTTCATCGGAGCTTTCGAGGAATACCACCTCCGCCCCGTATTTTTTCTTGATCTTCCCGAGTAGCTCCTTCCCTTCCCCGAAGAACTCCCTCTCCCGTATATCGACGACAAAGGCCGATTTCGCGAGGCTCGACTCCGCGGCCAGCTCGACGAACTTGTGCAGGAGCACCAGGGGGAAGTTGTCGACGCAAAAAAACCCCGCGTCTTCCAGGGCCTTGAGGAAGGTGGTCTTTCCCGACCCCGAGATGCCGCTTAAGATAAGGATCTTCATTCTTCGCCCTCTTTCTGCAAGGTCAGCCGCATTATCCTCTGTTCCAGGTCGCCGGCGGTGTTTACCCCCTCTTTTTTGAGCAGGTGGTTCCTGCACGCAAGCTCGATGATGGCGGAGGCGTTCCGGCCGGGGCTTATGGGGATGCGCATCAGGGGCAGCTCGATGCTGAGCAGGCGGTATTTGTCCTCCCTCAGCCCCACCCTTTCATACTCGATGCTGCTGTCCCAATCGGCCAACTCCACCACCAGCTCTATCCTCTGGCTCAGCCGGACCGCCGACACCCCGAAAAGCTGGCGGATATCGACGATGCCGATGCCCCGTATCTCCAGAAGGTTCCTGAGCAACTCGGGGGAGTGCCCCACCAGATCGAGGGCGCCCGTCTTTTTCACCTCTATCACGTCGTCGCTCACGAGCCGGTGACCCCGCATGACCAGGTCCAGGGCGTTCTCGCTCTTTCCTATGCCGCTCCGCCCGACGATGAGCACGCCGACGCCCAGTATCTCCATCAGGACGCCGTGGACCATGCCGGTCGGGGCGAGCATTTCCTCCAGAAACTCCGACACCCTCTCGGTAAACCTGGAGGTGACGAGCCGCGTGCGCAAGAGGGGGATCTGCCTTTCCTCGGTCTCCCTTAGGAGGTACTCGGGGACCTTAAGGCTCCTCGTGACGACGAAGCACGCGACGTCCCGGCTGCAAAGCTCGTGCACGATCCGCTCGCCCGCCCCCGGCTCCAAGCCCCTCAAATAGGAAATCTCGGTGTAGCCGAGTATCTGCACCCGATGGGGGTGGAGGTAGACCATGTAGCCGGCGATCACCAGGCCGAGTTTCTGTATCCTCGGGTTATATATCTTCCTGGACAGACCGCCCGAGCCGGAGATGACTTCAAGCTCGAGGCCGTGCCCCGAGTCGCGCGCAAGCTGCTCGACCGTTATCCCTTTCATCCACCGAATTTCTTGTCTTCTTCGACGATATTCGCAAAAAGGTCCCTGTCGTCACCCTCCTCGACCAGCCGCTTCCGGAATGACGAGTCGCGTAAAATCCGTGAGATCCGCGACAACATCTGGATGTGCAGGCCGGCGGAATCTTCCGGGGCAAGGAGGAGAAAAAAAATATGGACGGGCTTACCATCCACCGCGTCGAAATCGATGCCCGTCTTCGACCTGCCGAAGACACATAATATACGGGTCAGGCCCTTCATCTTCCCGTGGGGTATCGCCACCCCGTCGCCGATGCCCGTGCTCCCCAGCTTTTCCCGTTCCAGGATGACGCCCACCGCCTGGCCCACGTCCTCCACAAGGCCGGCGCTCTTCAGCGAGGATGCCAGTTGCGTAAGCACCTCCTCCTTCGTCCCGCCTTTCAGGTCGGCGATGACGCAGGATTCCCGCAGGGCGTCCTTCATGTTCATAGCGCCCTTCCCGTGGTTTCGACCAGGCCGAAATTACCGTCCTTCCGCTTGTACATCACGCAGACGTTGCCCCTCTCTATGTCGCGGAATATGATAAACCCATCGCCCGAGGCGTTAAGCTGCATTTGCGCCTCTTCCGGGTCCATGGGCTTTGCGGCGATCGTCCGCAGCATGATGATCTGCGGGGCGTGCTCCTCCTCGCCGACGGGTGCGTATTTCGGCTTCCCCTCGCGGTACTGCTTCACCTTGTCCCGATATCTCGAAAGCCTTGTCTCGAGCTTGTCGACGATCGCATCGACGGCGGCGCGCATGTCTTCCTGCACCTCGTGCGCGTTGATCACCACGCCGTTCAGCGTGAACATCACGTCGACCCGCTGCCGGTATTTCCGCTCCAGGGAGAGGACCACATGAAGGTCGAGCGGGCTTTCCACGTACTTCCTGAGCCGCGCAAGCTTCTCCTCCACGTACCTTTTCAGGCCGTCGTCAGGGGCGATGCGCCTGAAACTGATGGTAATATCCATGGTACCCCCACACAAACAGATTGGGGCCGTCCGTCCCGGCCCGAGCAAAAAAAGCTATCAGATGATAAAAAGCTTGTCAATCCAATTCGCCGATGGAACCTGAAAGTCGCAACGGGGCGCAAAACGTCTTTCGGCTAAAAGCACGCGCGAACAGACCGCGCCTAGTCCAGCCTGCGCCGCTCGCGTGAAGATTCGATGTGCAGGACTTCCCTGTATTTGGCGACGGTCCTCCGTGCTATCCTGACATTGAAGCGCTCGCTGAGCAGGGCCACGATCTCCTCGTCTTTCAGGGGGTTTCGTCTCTCCTCCTTCTCGACGATCTCCGAAATATAGTCCTTCACCGCGTTCGCGGACTGGGCGTCGCCGTTCTCGCTCCCGACGCCCGTCGTGAAAAAAAACTTCATCTCGAAGACACCGCTGGGGGTGCCCATATATTTGTTGGTCGTTATCCGGCTCACGGTCGATTCATGCACGCCGACGTAGTTGGCCACGTCTTTCAATATAAGGGGCTTCAGGCAGCGGACCCCTTTTTCGAAGAATTCTCCCTGGAAATCGACGATGCTCTTCGCCACGAGGTACAGGGTCTTCTGCCTTTGCTGGAGGCTCTTCATGAACCACTCGGCCTGCTTGATCTTCTTCCTGATGTACTCCTTGGTGTCCCCGTTCAGCTTCTCACTGACGAACATCTCGACGTAATGCCTGTTCATCTTCAGGTCCGGGACGTTGTCGTCGTTGAGAAGGACCTCGAACCCGTCCTCCCCCTTCACCACGTACACGTCGGGCACGACGTAGATGGGCTGATCGCTCTCGTAATTCCGTCCCGGCTTGGGGTCGAATTCCTTTATCTTCTCGAAGACCGTCTTGATCTGCTCCAGCGAGTAGCCTGTCCTCTTCGCGATCTCCTTCAGGTCCATCTTCCTGAACAGGTCGAAGTGGTGCAGGAGCACGTCTTCGAAGACCTCGTCCTTTTCGCCCTTCTCCCTGTACTGGACGAGCAGGCATTCCCTCAGGTCCCTGGCCCCCACCCCCGGCGGGTCGAGGAGGTGGATCTTTTTCAGGACCGGCTCCAGGGATTCGATGGGGATCCCGGACATCTGGCCGATCTCCTCGATGCTCGACGCCAGGTAGCCGTTATCGTCGATATTCTCGATGATCCATTCGGCGTATATCCTCTCCTCTCCGGAAAAATCGGAAAGGCCAACCTGACGGCGCAGGTAGTCACGCAGGCCGCTCACCTTCTTCACGATATTCTCGTAGTCGGGATACTCCTTCTCTTCGCGGGGCATGAAATCCTCGGACGGGGAGTACTTCTCCAGCCATTCGAGCATCTCTTCCTTTTCTTTTTTCGGCTCTTCCCCCCGTTCCGGCTCCTCCTCCCGCACTTCGAGCACGGGGTTCTCTTTCATTTCCTCTTCTATGGCCTCTACGAGTTCAAGCTGCGAGAGCTGGAGCAGCTTTATGGCCTGCTGCAGCTGAGGCGTCAGCACGAGCTGCTGCGCGAGCCTCTGTGTCTGTTTAAGTTCCAGCATTGATGTAAAACTCCTCGCCAAGATAGACCTCGCGCGCGATCCTGTTCTTCGCGATTTCGAACGGATCGCCCTCGATCAGTATCTTGCCGTCGCTTATGATATATGCCCTGTCGCAAATAGGCAGGGAATCGCGCACGTTGTGATCGGAGATAAGGATCCCTATCCCCCTTTTCTTCAAGCCCAGCACGATCTTTTTCAAGTCGGAGATGGATATGGGGTCGATGCCGGAGAAAGGCTCGTCGAGGAGCATGAATTTCGGGGCGATCATCATGGCGCGCGCTATCTCCAGCCTCCTCCGCTCGCCTCCGGACAAAAGGTCGGCGCTGTTGGCGGATAAGTGCGCCAGCTTGAACGCCTCCAGGACCTCCTCGATCTTATGATCTATCACGACCTTGTCGTACTCGTGAAACTCCATGATGGACTTGAGGTTGTCCTTCACGCTCATTTTCTTGAAAATGGAAGGCTCCTGGGGCAGGTAGGTAATCCCCTTCCGGGCGCGCAGGAACATGGGGAGGTCGGTCAGGTTGTNNAGCAGCTTGACCAGCGTCGTCTTGCCCGCGCCGTTCGGCCCGAAAAGGCCCACCACTTCACCCATGTTCACGTGCACGGCCACATTGTCCACCACCTTCCGTGAGTCATACGTCTTTGACAGGCCGTTCGCCTTGAGCTGCGACAAGAGCTGTGTCGGCGCCGTCATCCCTTCGTCCCTGTCGCCTTGGGCTTCTGCTCTATTCTCATCTTCGGTTTTTCCACCGAAAACTTGTCGGATGTCAGATTGTACGTGATGATCTCTCCCTTCATTGCTATGTTGTCCTTGACGATCTCCGGCTCATCCGTAAGGACGACCCGGTCTTCCTTAAGATAATATACTGCCCGCCGACTTTTGGCAATAGTCCCTTTTGACACGATCCGGACCTGGTTCTCGGCTTCGATCTTTTCCATCTCGTCCTGGGTGCTCAACACCCGGACCTTGTCGCAAAACATGTCCATCCGGTCTCCCCTGACAACGACGTTGCCCTCAAAAATATACGTGCCTTCCTTGAGCAGGTAGACGAACTTGTCGGCGGCGAATTTATAATTCCCCTTTTCGTTCTGTATCGTGCCGCTCACGTCCTTTTCCACGGTGATCACCTGCTCCGCCGTGTCCGCGTTGAGCCCCTTGCCCACCATGGTGAACTTCTTCCCCTTCAGCTCCACCGGCGCCGTCGTATACGCCAGCGATTTCTTGAAATCGAACTCCATCGACGGGCTCTTTATCACGTATTCGCCTTTGTAGAACACCTCCACCTGCTGGACGCTGCCGATCTCCTTGGCCGTGTCCATCTCCCCCTTCGCCCCCGTGAAGGTGACGACCGTGCCGGGCTTCGGCTTGTACTCACCCTGGATGCCCTCCATTTCCACTCTGGTCGTGTCGATGTACTTCCTCATGAGCTTGGCCCGTATCTCCCAGTCGATCACGCCCTTTTTTTCACCGGAATATTTTATGTCCTTGAAGATGATGACCTTTTCCCCCTGTTCCACGTGGGCCGAGGCGACGCTCTTCGGCTTGTTGACGAAGTAGTAGCCGGCGAGCAGGACGATGCCCGCGATAAAGGCCGCGGCCACGTACACGATCGACGTTCTCCTGTTCAACCCGGTCATCGGTCCTATTATAACATTTCTTCCGCTTTCTTATCCGTTCCCCGTGAAAAGCGCGGAGGAAGCGACAGCCTCCTGAGGTCCGGGGCTTAAGCGGCGGCTTCGCGGTCCGATAAGAGTAACAGGGTCATCTCATGTTCGGAGGTCGATGGTTGTCTCTCTCTTCTGCCCTGCCGCGGTTCGGGTTCTTTCAGTGGGCGTTGCTGCTCTTCATCTTCGCCTGGGGCTGCGCCGCCCCCGCGCCCGCCGGCCGGGAATGGGCCGGGGCGGTCTACAGGGAAAAGACCGACGGGTGGCAGATGAAGATCCGGATGGAGGGCTGGTCGGAAAGCCGGGTCCACTCGATTTTGCTCCAATTTCGCGGCCTGGCCGCCTACCGCATGGAGATCGCCGATCATTGGGACACGCCGAAGGGGTTTATGCAAAAGGGGTTTTCCGGCGATTGCGGGCACGTCGGCGTCTCTACGATGGGGACGCCTAAACGGCCCGGTTATCCGCACCGGGTCCGCGTCCTGATCGTGGAGGGCCTCTTCGGGGACCACGCCCTCCTCCGGACGGAGATGCCCGAGGGCGGATGGAAGGCGTACGACGTCGTCCATCCCGGCGTGCCCGTTCCCGCACCCTCCCTATTCAGGCCGGTCGTCGGATTCGACGAGAGGGCGGTCGACTGGTTTCCCTCGCGGGCGGAGCCGTCCCGCAGTTTCAGGCAGGCCGACGCCCTCATGGCGGGCGGTCCGGGCGCCGGCCGCTGAAGATACGTTCCTTTGAGAAACGATCCTTTCATTGTTCATATTTTATTGTTATCTTTTTTCCTGTGCGTCCTACCGGACCAATACCTTATTTTTGCAAAAAGCACTAACCCGTGAGGCAGGTCATGACGACGAAAATGAGCGGCAGCCTGGAATTTTTCGTGGAAGAAGTGAACGAGGAACACGCGGTAAGCAGGATGCCGATTGCGGCGGGCATGCTCAATCCCTTCGGCACCGTCCACGCCGGCGCAATTCTATGGCTCGCCGACGTGACCGCCACCATCCTCGCCCTCGGAGGCACAGAGGCACCCGAAGGAGGCAAAGGGTTCCCGCTGGCCATAAACCTCTACGCCAGCCTCCTCGGCAACCGGCGAAGTGGAGAGATCAAGGCCGAAGCCCGTTTCGTGCATAAGGGAAAAGCGCTCACCGTCATAAGGACGGAAGTGCGAAGCGAAGACGAGCGCCTGCTGGCGGAAATAACGACGACGCACGTTCCGGCAAAGTAAAGAGCCCCATACTGTGTCAAATGGCTAATTCAAGCGACAGGACATCGTAGCCAACGGTGGGAACCTTCTTGTCCGCAGTTTCGGTTACATCGACCATTCCGATCTCGCGAAGATAGTCCACATCCTGCAGCACATTCTTGAGATCCCTGTTCACCATTCGGGCCAGCTCGTATATCGAGGAAGGTTTTCTGTCCTTGATGGTTTTCAGCAGTTCAAGCCGCTTCTCGGTCAATACCTTTCGGAGGTCTTTGATATTGCTAAAGTAAATGGCGGTTTTTTCTCCCAACCTTTGTCCCTTGGATATCTTCTCGAAGCCTTCTCCCGCCTCCCGGAGCGCGCTGTCGAGTGACCTGATCTCAATGCGTATCTTCTTGGTTTTCATCCCAATCCCTCCCCCTTATTGCCCGTACGTCTTTTTTGAAGTGATCCAGGAGACTCCATACGTCGGAGAATTCGTAAGGTCCTTCTCGGCCCATGAAGTGCCGATGATATCCCTTACCTTCTGCATTATCGTAGCCTGCCAGTCGCTCGCCATTCCGTATGTACACCACCGATATCTTGACCCCATCGGGTGTATTGTTTGACTTGGGAACCCGCCACACTTTGATCTCCACTATCTCATCTTCCTTGACTTCTTTCGTGTGAATGACGAGGATAGCGGGCATATATAGTAGGTATTATATACCAACTATAGAAGAATGCCAAGGTCATAGAAAAACGGATAGGATGGCCGGAAGTGAAACAAGTGAAGAATATCCCGGTCCGCACCCTCAAGAGCGATGAACGAATGAACCAAGGTTATGTCCCTGCCGCCCTTACCCAGCCACGTAGCCTGCCGGCGGTACATTCTTGTTATGCTCAGAAGCAAACACTTCGCCCGTAGAAATGAGTGCGTGAAAGTGTTTTAAAACGTCAACATCGTAAGGAATACTGCTCGTGGCGACGTACGTTTCCCATGTCTCGCTCGGCCGCAGCCGAACTGGCAGCACACGAGTCATTATTTCTATCCGACCCCCGTTTTGGTACCAAACGTGGGTGACTTCAACATCTACATTTGGGGTGATATTGACGATCTTAATGAAGTAATGCTCGGCGGAACTGCCGACAAAGTATGCACGGTGTGCGAGAATCCTGAGGGCAGGTGGTTGAGGCTGCGGTTCAACATTCAAG
>PLSJ01000094.1 GCA_003165115.1 Syntrophaceae bacterium
AGTTTCCAAATGCGTTTGCCCTGAAGTGTTCGCGGCCTCTTTTCTTTTCATTTTCGGCGACGGTCCGCAACCAATAACAGGGACAATCGGGGCCTCAAAAAAAAATCTGCTTTTTTCGCCTTTTTCGGCCTCCGGACAGCACGATAATTGTTGACTTAATCGGCCCGATGGGATAATGTCATCAAGCAACACACTGCAATAATTTTAAAATGGAGGAGTAATCGAACATGGCGCAAGGAACTGTTAAGTGGTTTAACGATTCGAAAGGCTTTGGATTCATCACCCAGGACGACGGTGGGGACATTTTCGTCCATCATTCCGCCATTCAAAGCGACGGCTTCAGGTCTTTGTCGGAAGGCCAAAGGGTTGAATTCGAGGTCGTGAAGGGGCCGAAGGGCCCGAGCGCATCAAACGTCAGGAAAATAAAATAGGCAGCAAGGAATACCGGCGGACGCACCGGCTATGGGGTTAAAAGGGACCGGCATATCGTTCGTTTCCCGCCGGTCCTCCCTTCAGGTCGGTGACGCAAGATCTCACCCACCGCGTTTTCGCGCTCGGCACGCACCTTACCTGTAATCTACAGGTGTCTGCTCCCGGATCGTGAGTCTTGACGGTTCCCAAAGTGCTTCGCGCCCGATGACAATCCGGCCGGCCATGGACGGGGGCAACCGGGTGCAGGTTCCTATACCCTTTTTCCTAGGAGAACCTCTCAGGCGGGGGCTCGATGAGCCCCCGCGAGAGGAAAGAAAGCGAGTGTATAATGGAGAAACGGCTTCAAAAGCTGACGACTGAAGAAGTCGAGCGGATAAAGAAATTCTACGAATACGGGCCCATGGTGAAAAGGCCGATCGATGAAGAGCTGGCCCGTAAAGGATGGCTCCAGCCGAACGATGTGGTCGAGGGCGAAATCCGGGCCTATGAGGTATCGGATGCGGCGTACTACAGGGGAAGGCCGGTGCTCTTCAGCGAAGCGGGCGCCGTGAAGGAACAGTGGCTGCTCGACGAGACGTAGGACACAAAGAATAGGTCCTACCGGGCATACAAGACCTATGCTTCACGATTCGGCACTCTCGTCTCACTTCGTTTTAAACGGCTTCTTTTTCGTAAAATCGGGCCTGTAGGAAGCTGCGCTCTCCAGCTCCTGGACGAAGACGTTACTGAAACCTTCCTCCCTCACAAGCGCTACCAGCGGGTCGTATTCATCCGTCCTGATGCTCCGGCCGATCAGCCGGAAGGCGTCGGCCCGACACGTGGGGTAATACTGGGACATGAGGCTGAGCGCGGTTTTGGGACCGAGGGCTTTTTTGATCCAGGGGATAAGTCTTCTCGTGCCCGCAAGGCCGCCCGGCAGCACCAGGTGCCTGATCAGCAGGCCCCGCCTGGCGACGCCCCGCTCCACGACGAGGTCTCCCACCTGCGACTTCATTTCCGTGATAGCCTCCATGGCCGCTTTCGGGTAGCCGGGCGCGGCCGAGAGCAGGGAGGCGACTGCGCTACCCGCGTACTTGAGATCGGGCAGGTAAATATCGATAAGCCCGTCGAGCGTGCGTATGGTCTCCCTGCTCTCGTACGCGTTCGTATTATAGAGGAAAGGGAGAGTGACGCCGCGTTCCTTGGCGCGCCTTATCGCGGCGGCTATCTGGGGCGCGTAGGGGGTCGGGCTGACGAGGTTGATGTTGTGGCAGCCCCTCGCTTCGAGGTCGATGAAGATATCGACCAACTGCGCAATCGTTGCCCTCTCCCCGGATGTGCGGTGGCTGATCTGGTAGTTCTGGCAGAAAACGCACCGCAGGTTGCACGGCGAGAAGAAGACGGTGCCCGAGCCGCGCGTCCCCGATATGGGCGGCTCTTCCCCGAAGTGGGGGCCATAGTGGGCGATGACGCAGTCGGCCCCACACGTGCAGAAGCCCCGCTCCCCGGCGAGGCGGTTTACCCCGCATTTTTTCGGGCACAGCTCGCAGTGCGCGAGGGCCGATAGGGAGCCGTCTTCCATCATGCATCAGTATAACATGGCCGGGGTGCTTTTTGCGCCTGTCCGCGAAAAGCACCCCGGCCCATCCATCCCCTCATCTTCGATCTATCGGCCGTCCTTCTTGCCGGGGTTATCTCACTGGATCGTTCCGACCGTCGTCACAAAACCGGGCCCGGAACCCGTAGGCGTCGTCCCTGCCGCGGTTAATGCGCCCGTGGTCTGATTGATCGCATAGACGGAGACGTTGTTTGCGCCGTTATTCGATACGTAGGCGAATTTACCGGACGCCTCCACAGCCACGCCATAAGGCTGCGTCCCCGTCGCCACAGGCGACCCGGCCGGCGTCAGCGCGCCCGTGGTCTGATTGATCGCGTAGACGGAGAGCGTGTTTGCGCCGTTGTTCGATACATAAGCGAATTTGCCCGCGGGGTCGACGGCCACACCGAGAGGCTGTGCCCCCGTCGCTAGGGGCGATCCGACCTGCGTCAGCGCTCCCGTGGTCTGATTGATCGCGTAGACGGATATGGTGCTGTCGCCGTTATTCGATACGTAAGCGAACCTCCCTGAGGGGTCCTCGGCGACGCTGTAGGGCGCCATTCCCGTCGCCACGGGCGACCCGACCGGCGTCAGCGCGCCCGTGGTCCGGTTGATCGTGTAGACGGAGAGGGTGCTGTCGCCGTTATTCGATACGTAAGCGAACCTCCCCGCCGAATCGAGGGCGACGCTGTAGGGCGCCACTCCCGTCGCCACGGGCGACCCGACCGGCGTCAGCGCGCCCGTGGCCTGGTCGATCGCGTAGACGGAGACCGTGTTGGAACCCGTATTTGTCACGTAGGCGAATCTCGCCGAGGGGTCGGCAGCGACACCAAACGGCGCCGTCGCTCCTGTCGCCGCCGTCCCTGCCGTCAGCGCTCCCGTGGTCTGGTCGATCGCGTAGACGGAGACCGTGCCGGAACCTTCGGGCGCCACGTAGACGAATCTCCCGGAAGGGTCGGCAGCGACGCCCTTGGGCGTCGTCCCCGTCGCTACGGGCGATCCGACCTGCGTCAGCACACCCGTGGTCTGGTTGATCTTGTAGACGGAGATGGTGTTGTCATTATTATTTGTCACGTAGGCGAATTTCGGCAGGTAGGTGACCGGCGCCGAGCCGGCGGTGAAAACCATCTGCCGGGCGCAGTCGCGGAAGGAGCCGGTCCATATGGTCCCGGCCGCCGTCAGCGCGCCCGTGGTCTGGTTTATCGTGTAGATGGAGATGGTGTTGTCACCGCTATTTGCAATATAGGCGAATTTCCCCGAGGGGTCCACCGAGATGTCATCGGGCACCGGTCCTGTCGGCGCAGGCGAACCGACCTGCGTCAGCGCGCCCGTGGTCTGGTTGATCGTGTAGATGGAGATGGTGTTGTCACCGCTATTCGACACGTAGACGAACCTCCCGGTGGGGTCCACGGTGACGTCGTCAGGGCCCACCCCGGTCGGCACCTGCGAACCGACCTGCGTCAGTGCGCCCGTGGTCTGGTTGATCGTGTAGACGGAGAGGGTGCCGAAATAATTATTTACCGCGTAGGCGAACCTGCATAAGGGGTCCACTGCGACGAAAACAGGATTCGCTCCCGCCGATACCGGCGATCCGACCTGCGTCAGCGCGCCCGTGGTCTGGTTCATCGTGTAGACGGAAATCGTATTGTCCAGGTAGTTTGCCGCGTAGACGAATTTCCCCGAGGGGTCCGCCGTGACGCCCTGCGGCCCTTTTCCCGTCGCCACCGGTGATCCGGCCGGCGTCAGCGCGCCCGTGGTCTGGTCGATCGTGTAAACGGAGAGGGTGTTGTCCGTGTAATTTGACACGTAGGCGAACCTGCCCGAGGCGTCGATGGCGATGACGAGAGGAAGCCTGCCCGTCGCTACCGGTGTCCCCGGCGTCAGCGCGCCCGTGCTCTGGTTTATCGTGTAGACGGAGACGTTATCGGAACCGTAATTTACCACGTAGACGAACCGGTGCGAGGGGTCGATGTTGACGGAAAGGGGATTCGTCCCTGCAAGGGCATAGCCATTGTGCCGCCACTCGCCCGTCACCGCGTCCACGGTGAATATCGAGACGGTGTTGTCGTAAAAGTCGGCGAGGTAGGCGAACCGGGGAGGCGCCACGGTAGGGGACAACGAAGTCGGAGTGGGAACGAGACCGGCAGGGCTGGGAGACGCGGAAGCGGAGGCCCCTCCCCCACCGCTTCCGCCCCCCCCGCCGCCACACGCGCCCAGCATCAGGACGGAAAAGAAGAAGAAAAGGACCACGGCCGGAACTTTCAGCATGTTTAACACGAGGCTCCTCCTTGTATCATATGCTCATCGGACCTGGATCTCCCGGTTTTCGCCTCAGCACCCCGTACCTTCCGAAGCAGGACCAGCAAGATGCGTGCCTTTTGTAACACACTGTTATTTGGGCCGTTTTTTCGAGAGGCCGACCGGGTGACTGTAAAACAATCAGACACGCGAGGAGAGGAACCGACTTTCGGAAAGCCTGTATAAGCGCGGGTGGCGACACGTTCCTCTTCGCGGCGAAGAGACCCGTGCGGACGATGGGCACGTGTAAAGCGAATCGTCATCGCCTAATATGGCGGAAGTCCTATGAGTTCTTCAGAAAAAAGGGGTGGGCGGCACGGACAGACATGACCCGATGTCTCGCTATATCCCGTCTGACACCATCTTTGAGCACTTGTAAGCAAATACGACGATAGTGAAAACTATGACAGATCGCTTTACACCGGGGCACATTCCCCCGCCTCGATCTCAGGGACGGCGAGACCGCCGGGAAACGAGGATCAGCATTCCCGCACCGCCGATAAGCATAAGCGCCGCCGCCGGATATTTGATCCCATAAACGACGGGAAAGAGCAGCATACGGGCGCCGAAGCGAAGCCCTTCGTGCCGGCTTATGCAGCCGGCGACAGGAGGCGAAAACCGGTAATACACCATCACCAGCCTCGTGCCGAAGGAATTCGTCAGCAGGTGGGCGTCCCTGAACCCGCGGAGCACCTGGACCTCCGCCGCAAGCGGGCTTCCGAACGCCGCGGTGGCGATGAAACAGCCGCCACCACCACCGCCCCCGCCGCCGCCGTCTGAGGATGCCGCGGGAGACGGCGAGGAAGCAGCCGAAGCGACGGCCTGGGTCGACGGATCGGTGGACGCCGCGGAGATAGGAACGGCGGCGGACGGCGAGGAGGCAGCCGACATCGCGTATCCCGACCCCATGGTCACGGGGTAGCCCTGGGCATTCACATTGCCACCGGCGTCCGTCACATAGATATAGGCCGATTGGCCTGCCGCAAAGTTGCCCTGTCTTACCGTCGTGACCACCGAGCCGTCGCTCCACGACGTCGGTGTCGTTGCCGCCAATTGCGTACAGGAAGCGTACGTCACCGCACTTCCGACCTCTACCCGCGCCGCGGCGCCACTGCCCGTGGCTATGTAGACGTCATCGAACATGGGGTAGGAAGCGGATTGGTTCCCGAATCCGTTAAGGTCGAACACGTCCCACCAGGAGCCGC
>PLSJ01000392.1 GCA_003165115.1 Syntrophaceae bacterium
TCCCCGCCTATTTTTCCGGCCGTTTCCTCCAGCCGGCTTGCTTCCAGGAGAGGGCCGTCCGGCTTCCGCTTGAGCAGGAAGATGTTGCCTTCGTTGTCCCTCGCGGCGATCGCGAGCACGTGGTTTTCCGAAGATCGCGCATTCGTCCGGCTCCTGAAGCGCCCCCATAGGAAAACTATTTCAAGCCTCCTGCAGTGCTCCGCCAGGAAGTGGATCATTGCGTAGTCGATCCCCGCGCCGGTATCCGGGAGCTCCATCTTGATGAGCTTATCCGAGCTGAAGGGGCACGTGGTGAGCCCATGCAGGAAAGCCGGGCTGAAGTTGAGGCTCAATGCCATTTTATAGAAAGTCCGGGGAGAAAGAGCCTCAGTTCCTCGTTCAAACCGATTGATGCACTCGCGTGCAGTTCCGGCGGCGGTGGCGACGGCGGCCTGCGTCATGCCCTGCGCCGTCCGGGCGAGTCTGTAGAGTCGACGATCCTCGCGGTACATTGTCATCTTTGCCCCTCCTTGGTGAATGAGGATAAAGAGTCTGAGTTGATGCGTTTATCTCTCAGACTGGCGATCGGTTTGGCAAAGCAGAGGAGAACCATGAAGAGTTGAAACGACGTCTTGAGATTCTTACTCGATGGGCTGCCAGCGCGGGGAAGTTTAAGCGACACGGCGATCTCCTTCAGGTGATTTACCGGAATATTACTTCGGCCGCGGAAGTGCCACGCTGTCGGCCCACGCCGCGCGCGTGAAAAGAGGTCCTCTGGAATTGTCAGCGGCCCTTCGGGGCGATCCTCATCGTTCGCCTACAAGGAAGCCGGCGGTAATATATCAATATCCCCTCTCGTCAGGACCTCTCGAACATTTGCGGAGCAGGGCGGTTGGGAGCCTAACGTCGAGGAAACGCGTTGGCAAAAAAAGTTGCAGCGGTCCTGACTCCCGAAAAAGTTGACATGGAAACCGATGAGAGAGACAATATTACCGTAGACATGAAGAACCCGGCAAACGACTACGAATTTCAAAAGCTGAACGCCGACTTCGACAAGAGACTCGACCGTCTCAGCGAGGAGTACAAGCGCAAAGCAGACGAAATAGTTCATGCGGACCGCTATGGCCTGAACATGGCGAAGAGAAGGAGCCGCCTCTGGATGTGGTTTGACCGGAAGACGAAGTTTCGCATCTTCCCGAAGATATTGCTCGCGCTGACGGCGCTTACCGTTATCGCCATTGTCTGCTACTTCGAATTGGCTTCTTTTCCCCACTTGTTTGGGGACTACAGACCCGATGATTGCATGGGCGTCTTTATTCTGGTTCCTGCTTTGGTGATAGAAATTTTATGTTGCATCGCGGTTTTCTCCTCTAGACAAGAGAGTCAAGAGTTCCCAATATACCCCGACATCGTGACCGATCCTGCATTCAAAAACCTGCGCTGCAACGTTTATCACGAAGAGCCCAGCAAGCACAGATGATCGCTCGAAAATCGCTGATGCCGCGCTATTGCTCATTCACTGTGGCTTGGTTCTTTTCCGCTTTCTGTAAGTGCTTGTAGACCCCCCTTGCCTCCACAATCCCTTCCTTGGACAGCTCCACCGCAAACTCCGGCTCCCACATATATTGCGACGGATCAGCAAGATATACGGTCACAGTCGGATTTTCAGCCAGGAAATCAATGATGTACTCCGGGACCGGGATAATGATCTCCTTAATGTGCACCTCCAGGCCGTAATCCGTCACAGAGATCGAGATGTCCTTCTCCGACACAGTTTTCAAATACCCCATTTCATGGAGCGGGGGCACTGATATAATCACTCCGTTTGCGGCCCTCAAACAATTAGTGACAAACATATTTTTGCTCCTTGTCTGGCCGCTATGGCGATGGCCAGAGGGTTATCGGGGGCGGAGCCGGCGGTGCAGGCGCGGCGGATCCTGGTCGTGGCGTTTTGTCTAAACGGTTGAAATACTCCCTCCATGACGAAATGTCTATGTTTGTCGGTCCTTCTCCCCCTCCTGTCGGTCCCTTGCCTCCAGAGCCTTTAAGGCCTCTTATGCTCCTATACACCGATAGCCCTTGAGATGCCTTTTGCATGGTGTAGTCGGCAATAGCGAGCCCGGTAAGAACCTTTCGCTCCTTGGGCGAAACGCTTGCCAGGTCTCGGTCGTAGAACCAGGCCGACCCGATGGTCACGTCCGCATCCACCTTCCCGTCGAGCTTGTACGTATGATTATCCGCGACGCGCTGCCCCTTCACGGCGTCCTCGTTGAGCACAACCCCGCCCTGGCTTTGGATGGTTGCGGCAAACCCGTTCTTGTTGACCTCCGCGGTCGAAAGAGTATTCGAATTGAGGACGGCCAGGTTCTTCCCATCAGAGGAATACCGGTACGTCGACACGCCCCATTGAGTGGTGGTTTCCGGCTTGCCATCCGGTCCCAATGCGGGTTTTCCGTCCTTTCCCGTCCTACCGGTGGGGACCAGGTACTTCTCGACGACTTCTCCTTCCTTGCCCCCGGAGAAGACCGTGTATACCGGCTTGCCGTTCATGAACTTGGCAGCGCCCTGATATTGCTTGCTGTCGGTGCCGATGACTGCGCCATCAAAGGTGGTGACACCATTCCCCAGACGGACGGCGTGGCCGACATAGCTCATGCCGTCCTCGCCCTTGTACTGGAAATTGTCCGTCTCAGTCCGGTTCATATAGGTGCCCTGATAACCCTTCATCACCTGGGTGACGTCGTCCGCCTGCCGGCTCGCGCCCCTGACAGCGAAGGCGGATACCAAGCTCCCCTGCTCATCGAAATTCATCCTGATCCTGTC
>PLSJ01000172.1 GCA_003165115.1 Syntrophaceae bacterium
AAGTTCCGGAAATGGGTGGAGCGGGTGGTGGTCACCGGGGGCGAGCCCACCATGCACAAGGGCCTGGTCAAGGTCGTCGGGATCCTGAAGGAACAGGGGTTGAAGGTGAAACTCGACACGAACGGGTCGCGGCCGGACGTGGTCAGGGGGCTCGTCGACGGGGGGCTGATCGACTATATCGCCATGGATGTGAAGGGGCCCCTCGATGCCTACGAGAGGTGGTGCGGATGCCGCATCGATAAAAAAAAGATCAGGGAGAGCATCGACCTCATCCTGGAGGGGCGCGTCGATTATGAATTCAGGATGACCCTTGTGCCTTTCCTGCACCGGGAAGAGGACGCCCAACAGGTGGCGAGAGAGATCATGCCGGCCCGCCGCTTCTTCCTGCAGGAGTTTGTCCCCAGGGAGACGCTCAACGAGAAGTACGCAAGCATAAAGCCGTTTTCCCGGGAAAGAATGAAAGCGATAAGGGAAACGGTCGCCGTCATCCTTCAGAATGCCCCTATCCGCCGTCATATACACGAGTAACGCGGCCTTTTCCTCCCTGAAGGACGCGGTCCGGCGCAGATGTGCCGGGCTTGCCGTAAAGCCCTATACATTTTCCTTTGCGCACAAGGTACAGACAGGCGCCGTCCGCGTGAGGGCGACCGAGCTTATCCGGGGGGTCCTGATGCCCGCCCTGAGAGAGATGGTGGAAAGAGGTGAGGCGGCCCTGGCATCGAGCGGGGACAGGGAGGTAAGAGAGGCCACCTACGAGGACATGATCGAGGACGCGGACCGGACGACGAGGGTCGCGACCATTCGATTCGCTTCACCCACGATTGTCGAGGTCGAGGGAAAGCACGTGCCTTTTCCCGTCATCCACGCGATATTTGCCGGGTACCGTAAGATATGGGCCGCCTTTTCGCCCGTTGCGCTCACGTCCGCGACGGAAAGCCTGGAGCACGTGCACGTGACCGATTTCAGGATTTCCTGCGCGGCAGGCCCTTATGGCGCCGGGGCGGAAGGGTGGGTCACGCTGGAGATGGAAAGGGGACGGACCGAGCAGGAGATCGCCTTCTTCAACACGCTGGTCGATTTCGCCTTTTACTGCGGCACCGGCGCCCATACCGACGACGGGCTGGGACAGACAACGAGGATGGAAGGGCGAAAAAGACCGTGTTGAATGCACCATTGCCCTTTTCGCCCTTTATCAAAAATTAAAAATAGTCTTTATAGCTGTCCTATGGGAAGCACGGTCTTTCCGTGGCTCTCGTTGATTACCTCCGCCATGGCAAGATAAAGGGCGGCGGCGCCGCACGTGATGCCTTCCCATCCGGCGATTATCCCTACGGCGGGATTTCCGCTCCAGTCCTTGATGGCGAGGAGCCAGAAAAGCACGGTGAGGCTCAGGAAGACATACTGGAGCACCCGATTTTTTCCCCACGTGCCGAACCACATGAAGAAGGTGAATACCCCCCAGCAAAAGAGATACCAGCCCATAAACCCTTCGGGGACCGCCGGAATGTTCTTGAAGACAAGGATGAAGACGAGGGTCCACCAGAAGAAGCCGTAGGAGACGAAGGCGGTCAGACCGAAGGTGTTGCCCTTCTTGAATTCCAGGATTCCCGCGATGATCTGCGCGACTCCCCCGTAGCACAATCCCATCGCCAGGATCATGGAGCCGAGGGGAAAGAACCCGGCGTTGTGGATATTCAAGAGGATCGTCGTCATGCCGAACCCTGCCAGGCCAAGAGGTGCCGGATTTGCTAATTTTTCCGCTTCCATTGTGATGATTGCCTCCTTTTGTCATGGATTATAAAATTGGCAGGGTCTCCCCCGCACGCTATATAAGGGCAATCAAGGTATTGACGGAAGAATCGTTCTGTTCGCATCAAGACGCAATCATCTCCCATGCGGAACAGCGTATTCTCATTGTAAATGCTTGATTATCCCCCCCGAGCGCGAATATAGCACAGGAGAAAATGTTGTGTCAATCGTTTTGTGCATATTTTCTCATGCGTGTGGGGGATTTTTGCGGCCGGGACGTTAATCGACGGTGTCGCTTCGGCGGCGCGTAAAAAAAGGGAGGCGTCACGCCTCCCTTTTTTGGTCAATTTGCCGGCCTTGCTGTCGAGTTTAGTCCTTTGCGTAGGAAATGGACAGGAGATAATGGATATGGTTCACGGTCTTGTAGACGCCGGTCACCGCCGCGCCCATCTTGAGGCCCTTCGCCTTATCGTACTCCTGCATAAACTTCGCATAGTCATCCTGCATGGTCAGTTCCCCCTTGGGGGTTTTCACGACGACGCAGTGGCACATCGGGTCATGGCTCACCACCGTACCGGTAAACCTCATCTCCTTAGCCTGGGCTAACTGGTTGTCGAATGCCTGCTTGCTCCACTCGGCCCCGCCGGACCCTTCCTGGGCCATGGCGTGACCCACGAACATCAATACGAAGAACAACAATGCAACCGCCCACACACTTCTTCTCATGTTTCCCTCCTCATTTGATTTTTAAAAACCGGTGGCAATGGTGAATGCCCACGAGATTAATGTAACCGTCGAAAAGGGGGTTGACAAGGGACGGTTCAAGTTTTGTGCAGAAATTTAAAATGGCGCCGGAAACGACAATGCAGGCACGGCGCGGCCGCTTCCGGCGGGGGCGGGCAGGGGGAAACGACGAGTACACGACACGGCGGCGAGAAGGACGGCCGCCCCCTTTGTTCCATCTTCCATCGGACCCTTCAGAGTGCTATTCCCAGGGCAGGTTTAAAAACAACGGCCAGGGCAAGGCCGACATCGGCTTTTTGCCATAGGCTCAAACCGGTGGTATCGA
The DNA here is from genome assembly GCA_003165115.1 of Syntrophaceae bacterium. Classification (GTDB taxonomy): domain Bacteria; phylum Desulfobacterota; class Syntrophorhabdia; order Syntrophorhabdales; family WCHB1-27; genus BOG-1155. Next base: position 2,819 of record PLSJ01000172.1, read on the forward strand.
CTTTTGCCCATCTTAAGAGGAATATGCCGATGCCCGAAAAGACCGAGCCGATCAGCGCCCAGACGGGGATGGATATGAGGCTGCTGCCGAGGCCGAGCCAGATGCCGGAGGGCGTCGCTGCCCCTGCCATGCATGTGTTGATGAACCATACCGTCGTACAGAGACCCACGAAGAGATGTTTGTCCGAATGCATTACCTGATCCCCTCCCTACGTCGTCACATATGTACTTTAATAGCAAGAAGTACGCCATGTTATCGGCTGTTTCACGGACGCCTTTAGCGCCTTTAACCGGTTCTCTTGCAGGGTGTGCATAGATGACGGCGAAAGTGGAGGGGTGAGGTTTAACTCCGGAAAACTGGACTACGTCCTGGAAACAGGACGCCACAAGACCTGTTGTCGGCCGCGCTCTTCCGTGACCTCCCCGGCTATCTTCGAAAGGGATTCGAGGTGCGCGAGGTGCGCGATGGTCTCTCCGAGGGCAAACCATTTCTGTGAAAGCGGGAAGAGGTCGAAGGAATCGCACGCAATATCCCAGGTCATCCCGGAGGCCACCTGATACGCGGTCTTCGGTCCTGTTTTCAGGACATGGAGGGCCTCCTCCGCCCGGTTCTCATGATGTCTTTTCAGCTCTTCGATCCTGCCACGCATATCATGAAAAACGTCCCGGTGGCCCGGCAGGACGAGTGTCACATCGAGGAGGGCCGCATACTCCAGGCTTTTCAGATACTCTTGCAAAGGGTTCCAGTTATCGAACCACGCCTGGAGGTTAGGAGTGATATCGGCAAGGATGTGGTCGCCCGAGATCAGCATGCGGTGTTCGGCGTCATAGAGACAGGTGTGGCCGAAACTGTGTCCGGGCGTCTCGACGCACCGGAAGGTGTAGTCGCCCGCGCGAATCATCCGGCCGTCATCGGTGTGCGTAAAGCGGAGGGGCAGTTTGGGGCCGTAAAGACGGCCGGGGTGATGATCGAGGGTTTTCATCAGCTCGTGCTCGGGAAAACCGTGCAGGCGTCCCGAGCGTTCGAGGCTCTCGGCAAACCCGCCGAGCATCCGGGTGGCGTCGGGGGCGTTCAGGTAGATCTCCGCCGTCTCCTGGGCGAGTTCGGAAACGAGGCCGAGATGGTCGGCGTGAAAGTGGGTGATGAAAAAATCCGTATCGGAAAGATTGATGCCCAGGCGTTCGAGGCCGGTGCGCATGGCGTCCAGGCACTCGTGCCGCCTCATGCCCGTATCGATGACCAGGTTGCGCTCCCTCCCCCTTATCACATAAGAATTGACGGCTTTCAGGGGGTTGCCCGGAAGGGGTATCTCGATCCTGTAGATACCTTTCATCACCTCTACCGGGCCGCCCCGTGAGCCGCCCGATTTCTTTCCCCTTCCGTCGTCCATGAAGCGTTTCCTCCGGGATCTTCCGCGCCTTTCGATTCAGGGCGCGCTCTCTCCGTACCGATTGTGGCGTATTTTTCCGTAATCGAGCTCTTTTGCGTCCTTGCGGTCGTCCGCCGGGTACCCGATGCCGATCATGCATTCCACGTGCAGGGCCTTCGGTATGCCAAGGGTCTCCCGCACATACTCCCCCGCACTCTTTTCCGCCGAATGCGGCCTTCTCCGGACCTGGGTCCAACAGCTTCCCAGCCCGAGCGCATGCGCGGTGAGTTGCACGACCGTCGCGGCGATAGCGCAGTCCTCGACCCACACATCCGATTTCGACTCGTCTCCGCAAATCACGATGGCGAGGGCGGCGCCCTTGAGAAAACCGGAGCCCTGCTCTCTCGCCTGCGACAACCGAAGGAGCGTATCCGGGTCGTCGACAAATATAAAGGTCCAGGGGGTACTGTTGCGGGACGAGGGGCATCGGAGCAACGCCTCTTTCATCACATCGAGGGATTGCAGGCCGATGGGCTTCTTCTCAAAGTTCCTGACGCTCCGCCTTGTTCGTAAAATATCGATCATGACATACCTCCGAGGGAAAATTGAATCGATCTACAGGCCGGATACGTATCAGATACCACGTCCGCGGCGGGAAGGCAAGGGGGTGTACCGGGGAGCAGCGATTCCCGGTGCGCTCAT
>PLSJ01000216.1 GCA_003165115.1 Syntrophaceae bacterium
GATCCGGTGGAGGCCCGAGTCGATAAAGTCCGGTCCCGCCTTGAACGGCTGGACAAGGAGACCCTTTTTTCGGAGGGCCGAGAGCAGGCCGAGGGTCACGGTGGTCTTGCCGCATCCCGAGTGCGTGCCCGCTATCACGAACCCGCGCATATCTCCCCCATCTCCTTCAGGAGCCGTTCGTTTTCCAGCCGCGACCTGACAGCCACACGGATGTACGTCTCGTCGAGGCCGGCGAAGTTCGCGCAATGCCTCACCAGGATGCCCTTGCCTTCGAGGGCGGCCACGGCACTCGCGGCCCCATGCTCCACCCTGAGCAGGTAATAGTTGGCCGCGGATGGGACGAAGGGGATGCCCATTTTCTTCAATTCCGCTTCCATAAACGATTTTTCCCGCTCCATAGTTTCCCGGGAGGCCCGCTGGTAGGCGGTGTCCTCAAGGGCGGCGACCCCCGCACATTGGGCGAGGGAATTGACCGTCCACGGCTCCTTATAAGCCCTTATCCTTTCCGCGACGGAGGGATGAAGGACGCCGTACCCCAGCCTGATGCCCGAGAGGGCATAAAATTTGGTCAAAGACCTGAGCACGATCAGGTGGGGGTTCCGGGCGACCTGCGCGACCACGGAGGCTTCGGGGCAGAAATCGATGAAGGCTTCGTCGACGACGAGGTAGCACGAGAGGCTTTCGGCCGCATCGGCTATCCCGAGGACATCTTCTTTAGAGACGAGCCGTCCCGTCGGGTTGTTGGGGTTGCACAGGAATGCCATATCGTACGGTTCGGTCCCCTTCGGGCCACCCGACATCGCTTCGATGAAGAGCGCGGGATCGACGTCGAAGTCGCGCTCGTGGTTCAGCCGAAAACCGGCCACGACCGATGCGCCGCTCCCCCTGCACGCCCTTTCGTATTCCCCGAAGGTCGGCGCCGGGATGAGGACCCGCGCCGGACGCAATGCACGCGGGATGAGGTATATCAGCTCGGTGCTGCCGTTTCCGCATATGATTGCCTCATTGCCGCTCCCGAACTGCTTTCCGATGCAGTCGGCAAGCCCCTCGGAGTAGGGCTCGGGGTAGTGGCGGAGACTGCCGATGTGATCCTTCATGGCCAGCGCCGCCCGTTTCGGCACGCCCAGGGGATTGATCGACGCGCTGAAATCGAGGATCCGGGACAGGGGGAAACCGGTCTTCCGGGACGCCGCATAAATATTTCCCCCGTGGTCGCTCATAGGGCCCTCGGAATTGCAAGGCACAGGAGCGCCAGCACAAACGTGAGGGATGCGGCCCATGCCGCCAACGCGATTGCGCGGTCGGCAGATCGCAGGTAATCCGTGCTCACCGCGTCGCCGATGAAAGGCTTCTCCACGACTATACCGCCGTAGGTCGAAGGGCCTCCGAGCCTTAACCCGAGGGCGCCTGCCATTGCGCTTTCCGGGACGCCGCTGTTCGGGCTCGTGTGGTTTTTGCCGTCCCGGCGCATTATGGCGAATGACCTGCGGGCGGCACGGAAGCCACCCGATGCCCCGTCAGCAAAAAAACAGCAGAAGGCGGCCGGGGCGAGGATGAGGCCGGTGAGCCGGGCGGGGATGTAGTTGGCCGCGTCGTCGAGCCGGGCCGCGGCCCAGCCGAACCTGATATACCGCGCGTTCTTGTAGCCGACCATGGAATCGAGCGTGTTGACCGCCTTATAGGCGATGGCAAGAGGCAGCCCCCCAACNNGCAAGAGGCAGCCCCCCCACGACAAGGTAGAACAGGGGCGCAACGAACCCGTCGGAGAGGTTCTCCGCCAGGGTCTCTATGGCTGCGGTCAGGATCATTTCTTCCCCGAGGTTGTCCGTATCGCGGCCCACGATCATGGCAAGCCTTTGCCTCGCGACGCCAAGGCTCTTCTCCCTGACCGCACCGATGACCTGGCGCACGGAGCAGACAAGCCCGCGCAGGGCCAGCGTCGTCGACACCAGGTAGATAAAGGCGAGGGTGCCGATAACGGCGAGGAGGGGTGCGGAAAACGAAAGGAGCAGACGGCCGGCGAAAAAGGCGGCGGCGGTCGCGGGCAGCACGACGGCACAGACGAGGATCACGCCCGCAGCCTTCTCGTGCTCGCCGTCGAACCGGCCGCGCAGGAGCCTCTCCATAGCCCCTATCCCCTTCCCGATGATCCTCACCGGATGGGGCAGCCAGCGGGGGTCGCCGATGGCGAGGTCGAGGAAGAATGCGCATGCCAGGTCCGCCGGTGGTATCACAGGCCGATGGTCCTCCTGATAAAACCGATGTCGAGATGCAGCCGCAGCAGGTCGGCCAGCCTGTCGAGGGCCCGTTCCCTTATTTCCGTATAGGAAACCGACGTGCGCAGGGGGGCCATGCCCTTCTTTTGCCTCAAGCCGTTCAGGACGCCTCTCCTGAACGCGTCGTTTTCGAAGATGCCGTGGATATACGTGCCCCAGCAATGGCCCCGCGCCGACCCGTCCGGCCGAAAGCCTGCCGCCGGTGCCTGCCCCGAGAGCCTCTTTATCTCGAAGAGGCCGATATCGCCTTCGCTTTCTCCCATGTGGATCTCGTAGCCTTTCAGCCCTCCGCCCCCGATGCCGGCGAGGTCCGCCGCCCGTCCCTGCGCGACCTTTGCCTCCACCTGGCAGGTGGTTTTCGTCTCTTCGAAGGTGGTTTCTATGTCGAGGAGACCGAGGCCGTCGACCTCATTGTGCCTGCTTTCGACAAAATGAGGGTCGTGGATCTTCCTGCCCGCCATCTGGTACCCGCCGCAGATGGCCACGATCTTTACCCCCCTGTCGTGGGCGGTCCTGATGCTCCTGTCGAGGCCCGCGTCTTTCAGCAGGAGCAAATCCTTCACGGTGTTCTTCGAGCCGGGGATGATCACCATGTCGGCGTTTTCGATGTCGGCGGGGCTGACCGAATACTGAAGCTGCACGTCGGGCTCGCAGAGGAAGGGGTCGAAATCGGTGAAGTTGGAGATGGAGCGCAGCCTGACCACGACGACCCTGATCGTGCCGTCCCCCCGGCTCATCGTCCCGTTCCTCAGGGAAAGACTGTCTTCTTCGGGAAGCCCGAGGTCGGCCACGTAGGGAAGGACGCCTATCACCGGCCTGCCCGTAGCCGCTTCCAGCATATCGAGACCGGGTTTCAGTATGTCGAGGTCTCCCCTGAACTTATTGATGACGTATCCCTTGATGCGCCTTGCGTCCCTGCCGAGGAGCTTCACGGTCCCGTAGAGGGAGGCGAAGACGCCGCCTTTGTCGATGTCCCCCACGAGGAGCACCGGGGCGCGCGCGAGCTTCGCCGCGGACATGTTGACGATATCGACGTCCATGAGGTTGATTTCCGCCGGGCTGCCCGCCCCCTCCATTACGATCACGTCAAAGGTTTTCGAAAGGCGGCGATACGACTCTTTTACCGCCTCCCAGGCCGTTTCCCGAAAACCGTAGTACTCCCGCGCCGACATGTGGCGCAAGGGGCGGCCCTGGATGATCACCTGGGACCCCATTTCCCCGGACGCCTTGAGCAGCACGGGGTTCATGTCGACGGTGGGGTCGACGCCCGCGGCTTGCGCCTGGAGCACCTGGGCGCGCCCGATTTCTCCCCCGTCGGCGGTGATGCAGGAATTGAGGGCCATATTCTGCGCCTTGAAGGGCGCCACGCTCAACCCCTCGTCACGGAAGATCCTGCACAGCCCCGCGACGACGAGGCTCTTGCCCGCGCCGGAGCCCGTACCCTGTATCATCAGTGCCTTAGCCACTCTCTCTCCTGAAGCCTCTTTTTAAGGGGCCTCGATTTCTCCCGAGACCCCGGCCTCGCTGAATGTCGCCATCTCCCTGTATATCTTGAGACCGCCTTCGATGAGCAGCATGGCCAGCGCGGCGCCGGTGCCTTCGCCGAGCCTCATGTCGAGGTCGAGGATGGGTACGAGCCCCATCCGGTCGAGCATCGCCTTCTGCCCTATTTCCACGGACTTGTGGGCCGCGAACATATACTCTTTCGTCTTCGGCTCGATGGCGTAGGCGATGAGCGCCCCCGCCGTCGAGATGAGGCCGTCTATCACGACCGGCACCCGGTGCGCCGCCGCGCCGAGGATCAGCCCGGCGATCCCCCCGATCTCCGTGCCGCCGACCTTCGCGAGCACGTCGATGGGGTCATCGGGGCGCGGCTTGTGGAGGCGTATGCTCTCTTCTATTACCTGGACCTTCCTGGCGAGCGAGGCATCCGTGATGCCTGTGCCCCTGCCGGTCACCTGTGCAACAGGCTTCCCTGTCAGCACGGCGGCGATGGCGCTGGACGGAGTCGTGTTGCCGATGCCCATATCGCCCGTGCCGAA
>PLSJ01000285.1 GCA_003165115.1 Syntrophaceae bacterium
AGGGGAGCAGCGACCTGCTCGTGATCAGCGCGAAGGAAGGAAGCGACGCGAAAAGCACCTTCGGCGAGGTGAAGGACTGGGACCGCAGGGGGATCATAAAAAAGGACGACCTTTCCGAGGTCGTGTACAACGAGGGGAATATCACCCTGTTCAGCCTCAACGACGGGGTCGAGATCATACTGGGTAAGGAGGAGCGGTCCGAGCGGCTCAAAAAGGCGGTCGCCGTCCTCGAAGACGCGAAAAAGAGGGGAGTCCTCATCAGGTGCATCGATGCCCGTTTTGAAAATGGCGCCATCATAAAAGAGAGGAAGGGATAACATGACAGAGAACGGGACGTTCCTCGTCAGCCTCGATGTGGGCAGCACGAAAATCTGTGTGGTGGTGGCCAAGATCGTCGACGACAAAGTGAGCATCGCCGGTATAGGCTCCCACCCCTCGACGGGCCTCCGCAAGGGGGTGGTGGTCAATATCGACAACACGGTCGCCTCCATGAAAAAGGCGCTCGAAGAAGCGGAGCTCATGGCGGGCATCAAGATAGGGGGCTGCCTCGCGGGGATCGCGGGCGCCCACATCAAGAGCTTCAACTCGAACGGCGTTGTCGCCGTCAGGGACAAAGAGGTGCGCAGGGACGATATCGCCAGGGCGATCGACGCCGCCAAGGCCATACCCATTTCCACCGACCGGGACCTCATTCACGTCATACCCCAGGAATATATCGTCGATGACCAGGACGGCATAAAAGACCCCCTGGGGATGAGCGGCGTCCGCCTCGAAGTAAAGGTGCACATCGTGTCCGGCTCGGTCACCGCAGCCCAGAATATCATCAAATGCTGCTACCTGGCCGGCCTTTCCGTGGAGGACCTGATCCTGTCGCAGCTCGCCTCGGCCGAGGCCACGCTGACCCCTGAAGAAACGGAGATAGGCGTCGCACTGGTCGACATCGGCGGAGGGACGAGCGATCTCGCCGTGTACGCCGACGGCAGCATCAGGCATACCGCGATCCTCCCCTTCGGCGGCAACCACATCACCAACGACATCGCGATCGGCCTGCGCACGCCCGTCGAGGAAGCGGAGAAGATAAAAAAGAAATACGGCTGCGCCCTCTCGAAGATGATCGGCGCCAACGAGACCATCGAAGTGCCGAGCGTGGGCGGGAGGAAACCGAGGACACTGATGCGCAAGACCCTTGCGGACATCATAGAGCCGAGGGTCGAGGAAATCCTGTCCCTCATCGACGGGGAGATCAAGAAATCGGGGTATGCAAAGCTCCTCGCGTCGGGGGTCGTCGTGACGGGAGGATGCGCCAACCTCGAAGGCATGGTGGAGCTGGCGGAGAGCGTTTTCAGCCTGCCCGTGAGAAAGGGCCTGCCCATCGGCGTCGGCGGCCTCGTCGACGTCGTGAACAATCCCATATATGCGACGGGGGTTGGGCTGATTCTCCACGGCTTCGGTGAGAGCAAGGGGAAGGGCTACGAGAGGCGGGAGATTTTCAAAAAATTCAGGGAAAAAGGATTCGGAAAAATAAAGCGCATATTCGACGAAATCTTCTGAGGGAGGGTGGCATGTTCTATATGGACGAGAGCAATGGTTTTTCGGCAAAACTGAAGGTCGTGGGCATCGGCGGCGGCGGTTGCAACGCCATCAACAACATGGTGGAGGCGGGTCTCCAGGGTGTAGAGTTCGTGGCGGTGAACACCGACATTCAATCCCTCAACGCGAACAAGGCGTCCGTCAAGATCCAGATAGGCACAAAGCTGACGAGGGGACTCGGCGCGGGCGCGAACCCCGAGGTAGGGAGGCAGGCCGCCCTCGAAGACGCGGAACAGATCGCCGAGGCGCTGAAGGGGGCCGACATGGTCTTCATCACGTGCGGCCTCGGAGGCGGCACAGGCACCGGCGCCTCCCCGGTCATTGCCGAGGTATCGAAGGAAATGGGCGCCCTCACCGTGGCCGTGGTGACAAAACCTTTCGGTTTCGAAGGGAAGATGCGAAACTTCCAGGCGGACGACGGCCTTTTGAGGCTGAAAAGCCAGGTCGATACGCTGATCACCATTCCCAACCAGAGGCTCCTGTCGGTGGGCGGCAAGCACATGACGATAAAGGACGCCTTTATGAAGGCCGACGAGGTGCTGCTCCACGCGGTGAGGAGCATATCGGACCTCATCATATCGGACGGCTACGTGAACGTCGACTTCAAGGACGTCCAGACCGTGATGCGGGAAAAAGGGCTGGCCATCATGGGGGTCGGCATGTCCTCCGGCGACAGGAGGGCCATCGAGGCGGCGCAGAAGGCCATATCGAGCCCGCTCCTCGAAGACATCTCGATCCACGGCGCCAGGGGCGTGCTGATCAATGTGACGGGCAGCTCGAATATGACCCTACACGAGGTCAACGAGGCGTCCACGCTCATCCAGGAGCAGGCGCATGAAGAAGCCCATGTGATCTGGGGCCTGGTCTTCGACGAATCCATGGAAGAATCGGTCAGGATCACGGTAATCGCGACCGGATTCGAGGAGCAGGTGGCCATACCGGAAGAGAAGCCCGAAAAGCGGACCGAGAAACTCTTCGATGACAAAGGGGTGCCCACGTACATGAAGAGGAACGTGAAGGTCGAGATGCGGGACGTGCGTCCCAAGCCGGTAAACCTCGATCTCGACGACGACCGCTATGACATCCCGACGTTTTTGAGGAAACAGGCTGATTGAGCCGCCTCGAAAGGAAGGAGATACTCACCGGCGAGCGGGGGACCATCCTCAGGAAGTGGACGAACAGGGTACCGGTATGCGTCGCCTACCCGAATACGTACTATATCGGCATGTCGAACCTGGCCGTTCACCTGCTCTACCGTGAGCTGAACAGCCGGGCCGAGGTGGTGTGCGAAAGGGTGTTCCTCGACCCCGGCGAAAAGCCCCTGTCGATGGAGAGCGGCCGGCCCTTAAGCTCTTTCGAGGTCGTCTTTTTTACCCTCTCCTTCGAGATGGACTACGCGAACGTCGCGGCCATGCTCGAAAGCAGCTCGATTCCCCTCGACGCGAGCCGGAGGGGCCCGAACGACCCGGTGATCGTGGCCGGGGGCATCTGCGTCATGGCCAACCCCGAGCCGATGAGCGCATTTGTCGATCTCTTCATCATGGGGGACGTCGAGTCCTGCCTGCCGCCTTTTATCGAAACCTATCTCGGGGCAAGGAAGAAAGGCAGGGCCGAGGTGATAGAGGACCTTTCCTCGTGGAAGTGGGTCTACAACCCCGCCCGTCTCGGGATCATTTACGGGGAGGACGGCACGGTGCGGGAGTTCGCGCCTCCTTCGTTTCATGTGGAAGTCGAACGGTACAAGGGGAAAGACCTCGCGACTTCGGCCATAATGGCGACCGACACGGAATTCGCGGACATGCTGCTCGTGGAAGGCACCAGGGGCTGCCCTTCAGCCTGCGCCTTCTGCCTCGCAGGCAACATCTACCCTTTCATCTCCGACAGGCTCGACCGCATCGGCGCGGACGCGCGCGACGTGGGCATCATCGGCGGGGGCGTCTCTTTCCACCCGCGCCTCCCCGAGATCATAAGGAGGTTCGACCGGATGGGCGTGCGCGTCCATCTTCCCTCGCTCCGGCTCGACGAGATACCGCTGGAGGTGATCGATATGATCAAGAAGACGATCAAGACGCTCACCTTCGGCATCGAAGCGGGGACCGAACGCCTCCGGCGCTGCATCGGCAAGCCCGTGTCGGACGCGGACATCGCCGACCGCATCAGTGCGATAGCCGAAATGGCCTCCTTCCACTTCAAGTTCTACTTTATGGTCGGTTTGCCGGGCGAGCGCCGGGAGGACATCGACGCCATAGTAGACCTCGTGAAGCACATCCTCCACCTCCTCGTCAAAAAGGGCAGCAAAAAAGGCAGGATCGGCACCGTCACGGTACATGCGAGCCCCTTCGTGCCCAAGGCCGCCACCCCTTTTCAGTGGCTCGCCATGGATGAGATGAAGGTGCTGAAGGAAAAGATGTCCATCCTGAAGAGGGGGCTCGGAAAAGTCCCGAACACGCATTTCACCCACGACTCGGTCAAGTACAGCTTTCTCCAGGGAGTATTCGCCCGGGGAGACAGGAGGCTCAAAGACGTGATCCTGCGATTGGCCCAAGGGGAAACCCTTGCGCGGGTGATGAGGGAAAGTCCGCTCAATCTCGCGTTTTACGCGACCCGGGAGAGGCGGCAGGATGAGCTGTTCCCCTGGGACTTCATCGGCGGGAGGACGGAAAAAGAGACCTTGCGCCGGAAGGCCGGCTCCTGCTTAGGCGCCGGCACGCAGGATGTGTCCCCATGATTTCATCATGCCGCGTCCTTGCTCTTGTCCTCGTCGCGTTGTTCCTGGCTTCCGGCGCGGGGTCCGCCTTTCAGCAGGCCGACCTCAAAAGGGTNNCCGCGTCGCTTCTCATTTCCAGCGTCTCCCCTGCATTCGACCAGGCTGATTTGGACAGAATAAAGGCCATATATCGTTGTCCCGGCTGCGATTTGAGCCACGCGAACCTGACCGGCATAAACCTCGCTTACGCCGACCTCTCCGACGCAAACCTCTCGGGCGCAAACCTGGCAGGGGTACAGCTCGGCCAGGCAAACCTCTCGGGCGCAAACCTCTCGGGCGCCGATCTTACCGGGGCAAAACTCTATATGACGAACCTCAGCAGCGCAAACCTCGCCGGCGCCAGGCTGTTTGAAGCCAAGCCGTACAAGGCGCTGCTGGACGGGGCCGATCTGTCCGGTGCTGTATGGGTGGATGGGAAAACGTGCGAGCCCGGCTCGACGGGAGAATGCGTCGGCGAGCCCACGCAAAAAGGGGACAGCGTCGCGCCGTCCCCGTCACAATCTCGTTAAAAGAGGGTTACGTTGCCGCGAGCGCCCTGTGGGCCTTCTTGGCGAGCCTGGAAATCCTTCGTGCAGCCTGGTTCCTGTGGATCACGCCCTTGGACGACGCCTTATCGAGGTAGGCGATGGCGGTCTTGGTCGCGGCTTCGACGTTCGCGCTGTCTTTCGCGTTAATGGCGGACAACGCCTTCTTTATATGCGTCTTCATGGTCGATTTCACGTGGGAATTCCGCAGACGCCTCTTTTCCGCCTGCACCGTCCGTTTTATTGCGGATTTGTTTTTCCTCAACCTGTCTCCTCCCGTAATGGTGTTAATTGACTATAACACGCAGAGCGCCTGCCGTCAATGATTACCGCCCGGCCGGACACTTTTGCGCATAGCTTTGTCATCGCCTCCGCCCCTCTTTCTTATTCTTCACCGCCTCGTCTATCCTTTTTTCCAGGCTTGCCGCGTCCGAGTAGCCCAGTTGCAGCGTCCCGTCGGGAAAGATCAGGGCGGGCGCCGCATCGATGCCGTGCCCTTCCGCGAATTTCATGTTCTCATCTATTTCTTTCGACGCACAGTCCTGCTCGGGCACCGGTTTTCTCGCAAATGCGTCATCGAGCATGGTGAGGGACTTGGCGCAGACGATGCTTTTCGCTATCTTCGGGTCGCGGCTCACCATGGTGAATACCTTCAGGTAGAAGGCGATGTCGGGCCGTTTTGCCGCAACGATCCGCATCTCCCCGTGGAGTTTCGCGCAATAGGAGCAGGCAGGGTCGGTGAAGACGATGACCTTGACCGGGGCGTCCGCCTTTCCGATTACCAGCGCATTCTGCAGGGAGAGCCCTTCCACGCTGACCGATCTCGCCTGGTTGAGCGCCTCGGTCTTCTCCCTCGTGATGTCCTTCTTCGCGGCGTAATCGATAAAGGGCCCGGGGGTGATCAATTTCTTCGAGAAATCCACGTAGATGATGAAACGGCGGCCCTGATTTTCGACATCTACCTCCCATAACCCCTTTATCGGGCTCGTCCCGATACTCAGCACCTTGGCCGACGGCATGTTGATCTTCTCCAAAATACCCGCCGCCTCCGTTTCCGAGAGTGTGTGGCATTTGGCGCAGCTTTGACCGCCTTCCTTAAATGCGTGGCCCGGAACGGCACACGCGAGCACTATCGCAAGGACGAGAAACCCTCTCCTCATCAGGTTCACAAGCGCCTCCTTATTTGTACGGCGAATGAAGCGTCACGGGGCTGCGATCAGGTCGCTGTCTATGACCATTTTCGCGTAGAAATTGATCCCTTCGAGGAGGATCATGGCCCTTTCCTCTCCTTCGAGCTCTCTTTCGAATATCCCACCGAGTCCCTTGAAAGGCCCGTCCTTGATGAAGACCTTCTCCCCTTTCTGGAACCTCTTTTTGTCGATATGCGCCACTCCGTTCACGAGCTTGCCCCTGATGAAGTCGATAAACTCATCCTGAAGGGGCACCATCTTTCCGCCGAAGGTGATGATCCTGTTTACGCCCCGCGCGTACTTCACCATGTGATAGTCGTCTATAGCGTGGAATTTCGCGAATATATAATTGGGGAACATCGCCTCGACGATCTCGACGAAACGGCCTTCCCGGTACTTCCTCACCTTGAGCTTTGGGCTGAGCACTTCGTAACCGGCGCTGTCGAGGTTATGCGCGGCGCGATTCTCGTTCTTCGGCTTCGTGTTCACCACAAACCACTGTCTCATGCCACAACCTTTTCGTGATTCCGCGTACTGGAGGGAAGCCCCCTCCGCCGGAGGAATGTCCCTTCGTGTCACGCCCCGTACCGGTACCTTTATGTGGCCTATCCCGGTCACGGACATCGTTTAAATATAGCATAAGCGCCGGCCGGATGAAAGGCTAAGGCGCTTTTCTTGCAGG
>PLSJ01000048.1 GCA_003165115.1 Syntrophaceae bacterium
GAAGCCGGTCGCCCCCGTCATAAACCCCGTCGAATCCTGGAAATCCTTATAATCGATCCCCAGGGTGACGTTGTGCGCGTAGGCGCCGTACGGGGCAAGGGGGATAATGTAGCGAAGACCCAGAATGCTCCCCTTGCCGTTGATCAGCAAACCTTGCCCGAAAACGGTGGTATTGCTGTCCGATTTGACTCCGTACAGGGCGATTTGATGATCGGGCGCCCATGGGGCGGGCAGCGCGTAGGAAAGGGCGTACATTTTCACTTCCCCGGTATCCTGGGGAGAGGCCTGGAACTGGACGGAGACGGAATGGTCCCTCTGCCAGAGGTTGTCATACCGGAGCATGGCATTCAGCCGAAGCTCGCTGGTGTGCAGCGTGCTGCGGTTGTTGATCTCCAGGTTGCCGTGCAGGGGGAGTTGGTCCTCCACCTTGATCTCCACATCCGTCGTACCCACCTCCCTGCCGGGCGCGAGGACGGGGGATGCCTTGAAGTCCTGTCCATGGTTGGTCCGCTCCAGGTCTTTTTGGACGGCCGGCACATAAAGGATTTGCCCAGGGGCAAGAGAGGGGAGGTCCCGCATGATCTTTTTCCACGTAAACCACTGGTTTCCCGTAATCCTGACTTTCCCGATCCTGCTTTCGACGACCTCGAGACGGATCCGCCCGGCCCGGACCTGCTGCTCGGGGATGTTCACAAAGACCGCGGGGTAACCCGCATCGTGATACATCTTTTCCAGTGCGTCCCGGGCCTTCTCCACGTCCTCGGCGGACTTGCCCCGCCCCTTGTGCTGCTGTAAGAAATCGAGGATCTTCCTTCCGGACAGGAGGGTGTTCCCCTCGACGACGAAGGCTTTGATGTCGAACAAGGTCGATTGCTCCGCGGAATTCGCCCTGTGAGCCGGGAGAAAAAGGTAGATGAGGAGAAGAAGAAAGAGGCCCGGCCAAAGCCTACGGAATCCGGACAGGCAGGCAGACCCGGCGGCTCTCGGTACCATCTATTCAGTCCATCCGGGCTTCCCGGTCATCGACCGGATACGACCGGTCCCCGCCGGATCGTCTTCCTGAACGCGCTCATGAGGGGACTCCTTCAACTCTTACCTGGCGCCCGGCTTTGCCGATTCAACGAGGACGTCGCAAAGAAGCGCCTCCCCGCCAAAGGGGTGGCTGTAATCGATGCCGATGAACCGGTCGTCAACGCTCGCGATACGTCCCACGAATCCCCCGCTGCGCACGAGGGCATCCCGGTGGGCATCGATGACGATTTCGTACCGGTCCGATAATTCCCTCACCGTGCCTTCGCCAAAAGGCGTTGCAACTTTTTCCCCTTCCCTGGCGAAAAAACGGACAACCACCCCGGACGCCGTCACAGAGGAAACCTTCCCCGGCACCGCGGGGTCGATCACGAAAGGTTGGCCGACTTCGGCAGCCTTGCCCGCCCGCAGCCTATACTCGTCCGGCGTGAAATGCATCTCTTTCGACCTTTGCCTGATCCTTGCCATTCGGATGAAGAACTCTTCCTTTTTCTCCTCCTTCTGACGTCCGGCCCGGATCTCACGGGTTTGCCTTTCCCCGACGGGCAAACCGACGATCGCTCCCGAGAGCTGATGGACGATCTCTCCCTCCAATCCTCTCTCCTCACCGGAGTCGGAGGCAGCCACAGGCTCCCCGGCGGTGATCGATAAGGGCGTGTTGATCGCCCTTTGCGTGAAGATGGCCGATTTGCGCAACGTCGGGTCGCCCGCCACCGATGGATATGACGAGGCGACGACCTCCCCGCTCTTCAGCCGGCACGTGAAATGAACGGTCGCCTGATCGCCCGGCTTGACCGTCTGCGGCCCGGACCACGAGCCGGCAGGGCACAAGACCAGACCACCGGCCATGACGATGGCCGGCACGACGTGGGACAGACCTCTCCAACGTGACATCATTTCCGATTCTCCCCCGTGTTTAGCTGTATGACGGCACGTAGGGTAACATGCGTGAGTTACAATTCTGTTAAGACCGCGCAAAGGTCTCGTTAATTCTCCCGGTTTACCAGCCTGTCGAGAAGCTCCTCGATCTCGGCGAACTGGCGATCGGTAATCCGGCCATATGACGCGTACCGTATCGTGCCTCGCCTGTCCACGAGGACGAGGTTGCTCTCGTCGTCTTTCATCTGGTAGTCCCGGCCCATCTTCCCGTCCCAGTCCCCGTAAAGGGTAATGCCTACCCTCTCCGAATTCGTTCTCAGGCTCTCCTTCCAGATAAGGCTTATCGGCCAGAACACACGGGAGCAATTGAAGACAGGCACGCGGACGATGGAATGCCTCGTCTCTTTATCCTGCCGGTCATAAAGATCGTTCAAGCGGTCCTTCACGTCGCTGTTCCTCCTGCTCGCCTCTTTGTCTCGTAGAAAATGACGGAGACCTTCCCCTTCACCATGTCCAGGGTAAGCCTTTTGCCGTCCCCCGATTCGACGCTAAAAGGGGGCGCAGGCTTCCCGAGAAGCGCCTGTGACGATTGGGCGGAACAGGGAACGGCAGCCACGGCGAGCAGCGCCGCAATAATGAGTAATTTTACCAAACCGCCGCCATTATAGCCCACCTTTGTTAATTATTAAGGAAGACTCCGTGTGGTTTCGGCAAAGAAAAGAGCGGCGAACAATCGGTGCCGGTTCTTCATGAATAATTAACCCATAACCGTGACCGCGTTTAACACTGCGGCGGCTAAAGTAACCGCATGAAAAGAGAGAGCATAAGGGAGGAGCGATGACGCAACGAGCTACGGTACGTTTCATATCGACGAAGAAAGGGTCCGGCCCGGCTTCCGGAACGCGAATCCGGGACCTTCTCCCACCCGGGGATGCCCCTTTCGT